>JAMOAD010000089.1 GCA_023621955.1 Acidobacteriota bacterium | reverse complement strand
GAGATCGTCGCCCGCTGTTCCGGACCGGAATCCTTCGAGTTCATGCGGGAGCTGGGTATCGTTGAGGCGGTTCTTCCGGAGTTCGAGGCCAGCCTGGAGTTGGCGCGGCAGGCTCTCCTCCGGTTACGGGTCCCCCCGACGGAGATCCGCAAGCATACCGAGCGGATAAGACATGAGCTCTACGCCCAGGGCCGACGGGAGGAGAAAGAGTACCGTATCCTCTCCCACATGAGCGAGGCGGAGCAGCAGTTCGACCTTCAATGGCTCTTCCTGACGGAGAATAGCCCCCTGGTCTTCCAATCCATCGGCGACTTGGGAATCCGCAAGAAGATGGGAGTCTCCGTCGTCGGTGTCGTGCGCAACGAGAAACTTCTCCCCAACCCGGACGCCGATTTTCTCTTCCTCCCCAACGACCTGATCGCCTTCATTGGAAACGAGAAGAACCGCGAGGAGTTCTGCCTCTTAGCCACCTCGGCCCCTTGCCCCCAAACCGGAGAGCCCCTGGTCTGACCGGAAGAGCCGTTCCAGGAAAGGACCGGACCGATAGAGGGAAGGCAAGGGAGAGGGACCTCTCCTGAACCACCGCCTAAAGTCTCCCCTCCATGGCCCCGCGAAGAGCAGGAAGAAGGGCTTCCGCCGTTGGTTCTTCCGTCGGCAGGACGGCCCCAGGGAGAAAGGTTCTCTTGGCCCATTGGAAGAGAGCCGGGCCGTCTACGGCCTCCCCATCTCCCCCATGGGCCCTCCAATATTCGCGAAGGAGCCACCCGGTCCGGGGGAAGAGGTGAAAGTGTAGCTGGGAATCCACTTCGCAGAAGGAGAGGATGTAGACCCTCTCGGGGGCGACGATCAGGTCGATCGCCCGGACCGCCCGGGAGATCATCGCGCCCAGAGCGGAGGACTCCTGAGGGGTCAGCCCTCCGGCCCCCTCCCTCTTGCCCTTCATCCGAAGGACCAGGTATCCAGGGATTCCACACTCTTCACTCCCCTGGAGAAGGAAGTGGGAGTCCTCATAAACAGTCGTTTCCGCGGGTCGGTTCTCTTCCATGATCTCTCTCCTGGTTTCTCTGTTCCCCTCCCCATAGTAGACCGGGGCCTCCTCTTTTTCAACCCCTCCCTTGGGGAAGGCCGGTCCCCCGCTCCCGCGCCATCGGGTCAGGTCTTGAGAGAGCCGTAACAGTAGAGACAGGGTCGCGGGCATCCGGGGGCATAGGAGCCGATCTCTACGGCTTGGGAGCATAGGCACTCCCGCCTCTGCCCAGGATCTTTGGAGGTCGGTCCCCGAAGGCCCTGGGGATGAAGGGTGTTGAAGAGATCCCCGTCAAGGCAACGGGAAGAGGAGACATTTTCCACCCCCTCCCGGGGCTGGGCGCAGGAGAGGAGGGTCACACCCCGACCACCGGCCATGGTCGCCAGGGTCTTCAGCGTCGAGAGCTCCTCTTCCGGGCTGGGAAAGACCCACTCCATCCCCGCCTTGGAAAAACGCCTCTTCCCTCGGCTGTAAGGCTGGGCGAAGCTGAAGACGATGGCCCGGATCCCCAGAGAACAAGCCTGGTCGAGGAGGGTCGGGAAGAACTCCAGGTTCGAACGGAGCGGCGCTCCCGGCCCTTTCCTGTAGAAGAGAACCGGGTCGAAGCGGAGGCGGACCCTCTCGGGACCGTAGAGGGAGACCAAGGCACGGAGTTGTTCCAGGGCTTGAGATGGGGAAGGAACCGAGGGTTCTACCTCCCCTCCCCCCAGACCGGTGATGGTGAAGAGGAAGAAGAGGTTCTGATACCCTTCCACACGTCGGCGAAGGGAGAACCTGTCCGCCAGGAGGGGCTCGAAGTTTTTCGACCAGAGGGCCAGCGTATGAACCCTCCGGGGGTTGAGGTCAACGGAAGTGAGGCGGCCGAAAGGCCCCCTCACTTCCGCTCTTTCTGCGCCCAGCATCCCGGAGAGCTGCTCCGGAAACCAGGCCGTCAGATCGGTCCGCCTGGAGGCGGAGACGATCCTTAAGGGTTCGTTCACTCCACCGGTTTCAGGTAGAGCATGAAGACTTGAACTCCCACTTCCCGGTTGTCGTTGCCGCCCCGGGCCTTGGAGGGAATCCAAGTCTTATCGGTTCCGACGGTGAGTTTGATCTCCTCGGCGTCACCCATATCCTCTTTCTTCAGATCGTAGATCCGTTCAAAGTGGCCGAACTCGGGAACAAACTCTTCCAGAACTTTGTCCCCCAGCTTGACGATAACCTTCTGATCCTGGTAGACGCTCTTGTCCACTCCGGCGAAAAGGTAGAGCCGCAGATTCTTCTGAACGTTTTCGATGATCGCGGAAGCCTCTTGGCTCGTCCATCGCCAGGAATCGCGGATGCCCAAGCCGGTCTTCTCTTCCGGATACCAACCCTCTCCGAAGGTGATCTCCGGATAATCGGGGGGAAGAGGGGTAAACTCGAGTTTCTTCTGAAAGAGGGGGATCTTAGACTCTTTGGACCCCGGCTTATAGAGACCCACCGTAAAGGTCACCTCCTCCTTTCCGGAGAAGTCGGGGTCAAACTCGTCGATAAAGTCGGGGATAAAGATGTTCTTGTGGGTGTAAGTAAACTTGCCGCCCTTTTTCCAGCTCTCGATATCCCCCGGGAGATCGTGGTCATCCTGGGCCAGCATGATCTTCTTGGCCCCCCACCAGAAGTGGACATAGACCTTATAGTCCGGGCTGTAAGGAATGACCTTATCCTTCAGGTCCCACTGGTAGGTAACATCCGTGAGAGTGTGGTTGTAGAAGGGGGCACTGAAAGAGACGTTCATGTCTATCCCCGGGTTGGAAACCTTTTTCTTGCCACAGGAGACAAATATGAAGGCCATGGCCATCACTAGGGCCAAGATTCTTTTATTCATTCTTCCTCCTCTGTTCTTTTCACCGATAATATAGCCTTTTTCAAGGGTCAAGGCAAACGGAAACTCACCCAAGAAAGGGAATCTTCATCCCCTTCTCCTTAGCGGTCTTGATCGCCTCGTCGTAGCCGGCGTCCACATGGCGGGCGACGCCGATTCCGGGATCGTTGGTGAGGACCCGGTGGAGTCTCCTCTGGGCCTCGGGAGTCCCGTCCGCCACGGTCACCTGACCGGCATGGAGGGAGTATCCGATCCCCACACCGCCGCCGTGGTGAACCGAGACCCAGGTCGCGCCGGAAGCTGTGTTCAAGAGAGCGTTCAGAATGGGCCAATCGCCGATGGCGTCGGATCCGTCCCTCATCCCTTCGGTCTCCCGGTTGGGGGAGGCGACGGAGCCTGTGTCGAGATGGTCCCTTCCGATGACGATGGGCGCGGAGATCTCCCCTTTGGCCACCAACTCGTTGATCTTCTCTCCAAAGAGGTTCCGCTCCCCGTACCCAAGCCAGCAGATCCTTGAGGGGAGACCCTGGAAGTGGACCTTCTTCTGGGCCATTCGGATCCACCTGTGGAGAGGTTCATCGTGGGGGAAGAGTTCGAGAACCGCCTCATCGGTCCTGTAGATGTCCTGAGGATCCCCGGACAGGGCGGCCCAGCGGAAGGGCCCCTTCCCTTCGCAGAAGAGGGGGCGGATGTAGAGGGGAACGAAGCCTTTCACTTCGAAGGCGTCGGTGACCCCGTTCTTCAAGGCTTGGCCGCGGATGTTGTTGCCGTAGTCGAAGGTGACGGCCCCGGCCTTCTGAAGCTCCACCATAGCCTTCATGTGCCGTCCCATGGAGTCGTAGGAACGGCGGATGTACTCCTCGGGGTTCTCTTTCCGGAGTCGCAGGGCCTCGGCGTAGCTCATCCCGCCGGGGACATAGCCGTTGAGCTCATCATGGGCCGAGGTCTGATCGGTAACGATTTCGGGGATGATCCCTCGGCGCAGAAACTCGGGAAAGATCTCCGAAGCGTTCCCCAACAGACCGATGGAGAGAGCCCGTCCCTCCCTCTTGGCCTCTTCGGCCATGCGGAGGGCCTCGTCCAGACTCTCCGTGGAGGTGTCCAGGTAGGCGGTGTCAAGACGTTTCTTGATCCTTTCCGGATCGACTTCCACAACGATGGCGACCCCTTCGTTCATGGTAACCGCCAAGGGTTGGGCCCCTCCCATTCCCCCGAGCCCCGCCGTCAGCGTGAGAGTTCCCTTGAGGGTCCCCCCGTAGTGCTTCTTACCCACGGCGGAGAGGGTTTCGTAGGTCCCCTGAAGAATCCCTTGAGAACCGATGTAGATCCAGGAACCGGCGGTCATCTGACCGTACATAGTCAGGCCGAGGGCTTCCAGACGACGGAACTCGTCCCACTGGGCCCACTTGGGAACGAGGAGGGAGTTGGCGATCAAGACCCTCGGGGCGTCGGGATGGGTCTTAAAGACTCCCACAGGTTTGCCGGACTGGACAAGGAGGGTTTCATCGTTCTCCAGCTTCCTCAAAGATTCGACGATCTTATGGTAAGACTCCCAGTTTCGGGCGGCCTTTCCTGTTCCTCCGTAGACAATCAGCTCCTGAGGCTTTTCCGCGACCTCGGGATCAAGGTTGTTCATGAGCATCCGCAGGGGCGCCTCGGTGAGCCAGCTACGGCAACTGAGTTCCTTCCCTCGCGGGGCTTTGACGGTGATGGGTTCCATCCTATTCCTCCTCTCTTCCACTAAGTTTCTAGGCCATTTCCATGGGTTCGCTTCCTCGCGGTCACCCCTGTGAGAGAGTCTTGAACAAGACCAAGAGAACGACCCCCAGCAGAACCGCGCCGCATCCGAGAAGACGGAGGGTTTCGCTCTTCACCTCGGCGACCCGGAGGGCATACTCGCGGATCTTGCGGGGAAAGAGCATGTAAACGATCCCTTCGACCAGACACAGAAAGGCGATACCGAAGAGGAGGAGTTCACCATGGAAAACCATGGTAGATTATGACAAAAAGGGGGTGGAAAAGCAAGGCCGACGGGCTTGGGCCTAAAGGTCATCCTCGAAGGAGAGGTCCGGTCGGAGGGCGTAGAGGCGGACCCCAGGGAGCTTGTCCAGCAAGGCCTTCACCCTCCCGGGCTCGACACCCGAAAAGGCCGTGGCCAAGGCGTCGGCCTTGATACAGCTCTCGGCCTCCACGGTCATGCTGGTCCAGAAAGGGAAAGGATACCCAGTGAAGGGCCGGAGAGGGAGAGGACTCGGAGAATCCCTTCACCCCGGGGGTTCTGAACCCCCACCCTCCAAGGTTCCCCTCCGGGGTTTTTCCCCTCCGCCCAAAGGTCTCCTCCGGCGTTGATCAGGAAATCCTTCACCCCTGCCCGGCGGAAGAGATCCCTGGCCCTGTCTACGGCGTATCCCTTGGCGATTCCCCCCAGATCGATTCCCATCCCTTCGGGAAGGAAGAGCCTCCTACCCTCCAGAACAACCCTCTTGTAGGAGACTCTCTTCAAGGTCTCCAGAACCCTCTCCCTCCCGGGGGGAGGACGGTCCCCGTTCTTGCCCTGAAAGCCCCAGAGGTCCACGAGGGGCTTGACGGTCACATCGAAACGCCCCTCCGAGAGGCGCGAGTAGAGAAGGGCTTGGGAGAGAAGATAGGCGCTCTCCCCGTCCAGCTCCATGGCCGCCCCGGCCCCCCGGTTGATCCGAGAGGTCGCGCTCGTGGAGAGAGAGGGGGAATATTTGGCGTAGAGCCGTTCAAACTCACGCTTCACCATCCCTTCAACCTCAGGCTCTTCCCCCCGGTATTGAACCTCCACGACCGTGTCCATGGTGAAGAAGGTGAAAGAAGAGAATCCTGAATTTTCCGCCTTCTCGGATTTCTTGGGAGAACAGCAAAAGGAGAGCGCGATCAGAAGGAGGAGGAGCAGGCCCCGTCTCATGAGAAGAAGCCCTGCTTGATCACCTCGTTCACCGAAGTGACACCCCGGGAGAGGAGGGTCAGGGCGTTTTTGGCCAGGGGGATCATCCCCTCCGCCAAGGCGAGGTTCGAGATTTCCAGCTCCCCGGCGTCCTGCCTGAGCGCCGCCTTGATCTCGCCTGTCACCTTGAGGACTTCGTAGAGCGGGGTTCTCCCCTTGAAGCCGATCTGGTTGCATAGGGGGCACCCCTTCTCCCGATAAAATTCGTACATGGCCGAATCTTCCTCCGAGAGCTTCAGCTTGTAGATCAGGTCGAGAGTCGGCTTAACCCGGCTCTTGCACCGGTCGCAGAGGATCCGTACAAGCCTCTGGTTGATCACCAGGCGGAGGGAGTCGGCCATGGTCTCGGGGGAGATTCTGAGGTGCTCGCTGAGCTGGAGGACCGTCTTCGTGGAGGACTTGGCGTACATCTCGACGACGAAGAGGATGTTCTTGCTGAGCCGAAAGATCTCCGCGGCGACCTCGGGACTCTTCAGGTCGTGGAAGAAGACGATGTCAGGCTCCATCCTGTAGATATCGTCCAGAAAGGCCTTCTCATCCTGCCCGTCCGTCGGCATCTGGGTCACTCCGACCACTCTCTTGGAGAGGTCTCTCTCGAAGCTCATGACCTTGCCCCGGTTCTGGGCGAAGTCCATGAGGGTGTAGATGAGGGAGGAGGAGTCGTTGAAGATCGGTGCGGAGACGACGACCACCCCCCGGCGCTCCTCGAAGGCCTCGGCGATATCCTTTCTCTCGTATTCGCTGAGGTGAAGCTTGATCAGAGGGCGTCCGAATTCGGCCAGGTCGGCGACCCTGATGGCCAGGTTCTCCCCTCCCGACGTGGCATGGACCGAGAACTTCAGGACATACTTACGGCCCTTGTAGTCCAGGGTCGTCTTGGAAGTCGCCGTCTGTCCGTGGATTCCGACAAAGCGCTTGACCCGTTCCAGGAAATCCTTCCGATCGTGGAGGGGAACCTCTTTGATCTTGAAGAGAGTCCCGTCGATCCTCAGGTTGAGCCTCAGCTTGCCCATCTCCTGTTCGAGGTAGATGTACTCGGCGCTCCTGTCCAGACCGTAGTGAAGAATCTCCAAGACTCTGTTCTTAATCTCCTTCTCCACGGGTTCAGAGGAGACTTGGCGCAACTTGAACGCCTGGATGAGACTCTTCAGCTTCTCGTCCATCTCCTTCTCGTCGGTCTGGTAGTAGATCACCTCCGCGGAGAAGACTTCGGCCACGCGTTTGAGAACCTTCGGCATGTAGGGGTTGGCCATGGCGAGGTGAACGTAGAGCAGGTCGTTGATCTCCTCCTGGAAGAAAGGAACGATCTTGTACCGGAGGCAGCTCTCCAGACCAAGGGTCTCCACGAGTTTCATGTCGACGTTCTTATCCGCCAGGGTCGTCGAGGCCACCTTCTTCTGCCGAAGCAGGTACATGTCCCGTTCCTGCTCGGAGAGAAGGCCCATCTTCACGAGGATCTCCCCAAGTTTCTCCCCTGTCCTCTTCTGGATGTTCAAAGCCGCCAGGAGCTGCTCGGAAACGATCTTCCGTTCGGCGATCAAGATCTCCCCAAGCTTCTCTTTGATCGAGGTGAGTTTAACCCTCTCGATCTTCATCTTCGGCGGACAGTTATCCCAAAACTTCTTCTTATACTCTTCCGGAGCGTTGCAGGAGCAGTTGAGGCAGTAGGGGCAGATCTTGCTCGGTTCCGGATGACCGCACCAGGCGGCCTTGGGGGCATCGTACTCTCCAAGGCAGTACCAACATTCGACGATGAAATCCTCATCCCAGTTTTCGGCCATAAAACCATTCTATCAGACTCCTTTTCCCCCTTCAACGACGCGGCGAAATCGGGTCTTTCTTGCCTTTTTCCCCTCACCTGGGTATACTTTCATCCTCTCTCCCCCTGGGAGGACGCGCTTTTCGACAAAACCCGAAAGAGTGTCCAACAGGAAGGGGAAAGATCGACGCGTAATTCAAAATTTTCAGAGGATATGAAAATGTCGACTCCCTCGCTTCTCGGATTGTCCCTGCCCGCCTTGGAGGAGCTCCTCCGTCCTCTGGGGCTGAAGGCCTTCCAGGTAAGGCAGATCTACCGGTGGATGTACAACGCCCGCAGGCTCCAACCACGGGAGATGACCAACATCTCGAAAACCCTCAGGGAGACCCTGGAGAAGAGCTATTCCTGGGAGCCTCTGGTCCTGGAGAAGACGGCCCTCTCCCAGGACGGCAGCGAGAAGATGCTCTTCCGGCTCCCCGACGGTCACAGGGTGGAGACCGTGTACATCCCGGAGAAGGAACGCAAGACCTTCTGCCTCTCCACACAGGTGGGG
>JAMOAD010000066.1 GCA_023621955.1 Acidobacteriota bacterium | reverse complement strand
GCCCTTCTTCTTCCCTCTTTCTACAAGGCTCTTTCGCCGGAGCTTCTCTTCTTGGCGGTTCTGGCCGGAATCGTCACGGGGTGGGAGAGAAACCTCTCGGGCTTCTTCCTGGGAGAAGAGAGGATGGTGGAGGAGTTCTTCTGCCAGCTCCTTCTTCTGACACTGACGACGCTCCCCCTCCTCCTCTGGCGGGGGTGGAACCTCTCTCTCCTCTACGTTGTCCGGACGGCGGCGTTCCTCTTGGTGAACCTGATCAAGCTATCCCTCCTCCGGGGCCGGTTCCCCTTCTTCTCTCCCCTCTTCAGATCTTCCTTCCACTGGAAGGAGACGGGTAGCTTCCTCCTCTCCGAAATCGTCATCTTCTTGGAGAAGCAGGGAGACCTTTTCATCCTGACCCTCCTGATCGCCCCCGAGGCCCTGGCCGCCTACTTTCTCGCCATGCGTATCTACCAAGGGTTCTGCCTCTTCGCCGAGGTGGCCAACCTGGGACTCACCCCCTTCATCTCCCGGAGCTTCCGGGGGATGGAAGAGCTCTCCTACAACACCCTTCGGAAGATCTCCCTCTGGTCTCTCTTCCTCTTCGGTTCCCTCTTCGGAGTCTTCCTCTTCCTCTTCCGAAGGCCCCTGGCCGCTCTCTTCTCCCCGGAGTCGGCCTCCCAGACCGCCTCCTTTCTCCTTCCCCTCTCCCTCCTCCTCGCCTTTCGGTTCGTCTCCTTCGGGACCGGGAACATGCTGACGGCGACGCGGCACCAACCGCTCCGGTTCGTTCTTAACTCCCTCTGCGCCCTGGTCATGCTTGTCGGGTTCGTCCTGGCAGGAAAGTTTTACGGAGTCTGGGGAATCTTGGCCGTGCGGATCGGCGGCGACCTCCTCCTCTTCCTCCTGAACGGCGGAGCCCTCCTCTACGTTTCCCGCAGAGACGCGGTGAACCCATGAGACCTCTCCGGTTCCTCTACCTGCTCCACCTCCCTCCTCCCTTCCACGGGGCGGCTCTGACGGAAAAGAGGCTCTGGGAGATGGACCTCTCCCCTTTGACGGTGGAGAAGGTTCTCCTGGAGATCCGGATGACCGATCGGATGGAGGAGCTGAGGCGATTTCGGTTTCACAAGGTCCGTCTCGCCCTGGGGCTTCTCTTCCGTCTTCTCAGGTTTTCCAAGGAAGAGCCCTTCGACGTCGCCTTGTTCGCCTTTACGAGCCGAGGGTGGGCCCTCCTGAGGGACGCGCTTCTCATGAGAGTTCTCAAGGGGAGGTCCCGCCACATCATCGTCTACTTCTCAGATAGGATTCCCTTCTCCCCCGGATGGGCCAGGAGGCTCTTGCGGGGTTCCATGAACGGGTGCTGGATCATCCTCCATACTCCTCTTCTCTACAAGGGGCATGAAGAGCTCTTCCCCCGGGAGAGGGTCTTCTTCCTGCCCAACGGGCTTCCCGTGGATGTGGACGACAGAAGCGCGGCGGAATGGCTTGCCCGCAGGAGGGTGAGGTCGGGTGGTCCCATAAGGCTTCTCTTTCTCTCCCACATGGTCCGTTCCAAGGGCCTTTTCACGTTGATCGAGGCCCTCTCTTTGCTCTCTGCGGAGGGAGTGGACTTCCTGGTCACCTTCGTCGGAGCCTTTCAGAAGGAGGGGGACCGGCTTCACTTCCTGAAGGAGATAGAAGGGAGAGGCCTCTCCGGGAAGGTCTCCTGGTGCGGCTCCGTTCTGGGCGACGAAAAATGGCGGTACTACGCCGAGGCGGATATCTTCGTCTTTCCCACCCAGATGGAAGCCTTCGGTAACGTGGCTGTGGAGGCGATGGAGGCGGCTCTTCCGGTGGTTGCGTCCCGAGAGGGCTCCTTGCCGGAGATTATCCAGGAGGGTGAGACCGGACTCCTGGTCGCCGCGGGGGACTCCCGGGAGCTGGCGGACGCGATAGCGGAGCTAAGCGGGGATCCAGAGCGGAGGGCCGAATTCGGCAGGAGGGGGCGGGAGCGTTTTCTCAGACTTTACACCCAAAGAACCTACCGCGAGAGGGTTGTAACCTTTCTCGAGAGGCTCCTGGTAGGGGGAAAGGGGGAGTGATCGAAAACCGGAGCGTTCCCCTCTTCGGTCTCTCCCTCTCCCTCCTCTCCCTGGAAGAGGCGGCCTTTTTTCTGATCGAAGGTACCCCCGAGAGCCCCCGGGCCGCCATGACCCTCAGCCTTCCCATGGTGGGGCCTCTCGAGAAGAACGCCTCTTACCGATCGGCCATGGAGAGGGCGGAGATCGTTCTTCCCGACGGAATCGGCGTCGTTGTCGCTTCGAGAATCCTCCACGGGCCGGGAGTGCCGAAGTCCAGGGTCTCCGGCCCCGATCTCTTCCTGACCCTTTGTGCTCAGGCCCACCTCCAGCACCTCTCCTTCTTCTTTCTTGGCTCTACCCCTGAGGTTTTGGAGAGAATCCGCACTCGGTTAGCCCGGGAGTACCCCGGAGTGGTATGGGCAGGGGCCTACTCTCCACCCTTCGGTGAGTGGGGGGAAGAGGAGGAGCGGAGGATCCTTGAGAAGATCGCATCTTCGGGCGCAGACATCCTCTGGGTGGGGATGACGGCTCCGAAACAGGAGCTTTGGATCGACGCCCACAGGGAGGAACTGAAGCTCCGCGGAGCCGCGGCGGTGGGCGCGGCCTTTGACTTCTTCGCCGAAACCAGGCCGAGGGCGCCCCTGTGGATGCAGAGGGCGGGGTTGGAGTGGCTCTACAGAACCCTCCAGGAACCACGGCGGATGGGAAAACGGTACTTCCTCTCTCTGGGACCGTTTCTAAAAGCCTTTCTCAGGGAGATTTACCGGAAGAGGCGGGAGAGGTATAATAAAAAAAGCGAGAACGGGAGCAATACCGGTGAGAAGGGTCACGGAGATTCATGATACGGTGAGAATCGTCGATGTCGAAATGGGCGAAGGGGTGAAATATTTCGCCTTCGTCAACCTTTACGGTTGCTCCATCGGGGAGGAGACGAAGATAGGGACCTTTGTGGAGGTTCAGAAAGGGGTCTCTATCGGGAAAAGGTGTAAGGTCTCTTCCCATACTTTTATCTGCGAAGGGGTCGAGATTGGGGACGGGGTCTTCATAGGCCACAACGTCACCTTCATCAACGATAAACACCCCCGCGCCGTCAACGCCGACGGGAGCCTGCAGGGGGAAGAGGATTGGACCCTCCTGAAGACCTCCGTCGGTTCCGGGGCCTCCTTGGGCTCCTCGGTGACCGTCATGGGAGGGATCACCATCGGCGAGGGGGCCGTGGTCGGCGCCGGAAGCGTGGTTACCAAGGATGTCCCCGCCCATACCGTTGTGGTCGGGAACCCGGCGCGTCCGCTGGTTCGGGGAAAGGACGAATGAGGGAACGGATCCAGAACGGAGCCCTGGCCGGGGTCGATCTTCTGGTCTTTCTTGTCGTTTATCTGGCCGGGACCTTTCTCCTGCACCGCCCACCCGCAGTCATCCCCGCCGCCCTCCTCCTCTTCCTCTTCTCCTTCTCCTTCTGGTACCATCGCCTCTTTACGCCTCTCCTCTTCGCCTCCCGGATGGGTTACACCTCCCTTCTGCTCAACGCCCTGTTGGTGGTCTTCCTGCTCTTCGCCGGGACCTGGTGGCTTCTCCTCAAGTCCCTCTGGCCCACGACCTCTCGTCTCCTCATCCTCTTCACCTTCGTCCTTTTCACCCTCTACGCCTTCTTGTTCCGTTACTCCTTGGGACGCTTCTTCCTCTCCCGGACGCCGGTGGCCCTCCTCCTGAGGCCGGAACACCGGAAAAGCTTCCGCCGGGAGTATGCCTCGGTCTTCACCACCGTTCAGGAGCTCAAGGGGGAGGAGGAGCTCGACCGGGTGAAGAGGGGGATCCTCCTGATCAGTTACCGTGCCTCCCCGGGTGTGACCAGCAGGGCCGAGATGTGGGGGGATTACCTGGAGAGCGTTAAGAGGATCAAGGCGGGAGTTCGGGGAAAGTCTGTGCGCATTCTCTTCTTCCACCCTGAAAACGCCTCTCTGGTGGCCCCGGTCCCCACTATTCTCCTGGACGACCTTCCGGCCCTGGAAGCGACACCTTCCCGGCGCCTCTTCTACAGGAGCATTGCCAAACCTTTCCTGGACAAGACGCTGGCCCTCCTCGGCCTTCCCTTCTTGGCCCTTGCCTTCTGCTTCGTCGCCCCTATGAACGCGGTACGCTTCGGTTTGCCGGTCCTCTTCCGGCAGTGGCGCCTGGGGAGAGACCGGAAACCCTTCAGACTCTACAAGTTCCGCTCCATGAGAATCCTTTCGGGATCCCGGAAGGGGGAGAAGGATGAGACCCACCTCCGTTACCTGCTGACCCTTCTCAACGAAGAGGCCTCTCTGCCCTGGAACGATGGAGGCGGGGAGAGACCTGAACGGAGGGCTCGGAAGCTGAGAAACCGGCAGGAGAGCGATTTCTGGGGGACCATTCTGAGAAAGAGCAGTGTCGACGAACTCCCTCAGCTGATCAACGTCCTCCAGGGGCAGATGTCTTTGGTCGGACCCCGTCCGGCTCTGGACTACGAGGTGGACCTCTACCCCTCCTGGTCGCTCCAGCGCTTTCAGGGTCCCCAGGGGCTGACCGGGCTTTGGCAGGTGTCGGGTCGGAGCGTTTTGCCGCTCCATACGGCCCTCTTCATGGATGGCTACTACACCTTGGAGTATAACTTCTTGATGGATTTTCGGATCCTCTTCGGAACGGCGAGGACCCTCTTCAGCTTTTCGCAGGTCTTCTAGGAGGTTGACGCCCATGGGAATTAGCGTCGGAGTCATCGGGGCGGGGTACTGGGGTAAGAACATCGTCCGTAACCTGCTCTCCCTACCCGGTCATGGGGATGTTTGGATCTACGATCAGCGCAGGAGCGTCGCCGAGGAGCTTAGTGCGGCGTATCCGACACTGAAGGTTGCCTCTTCCCTGGAAGAGTTGCTGAAGAACGACAACCTTCAGGCCCTCATGGTCGTCACCCCCCCCAGCGAACACTACTCTTTGGGGAAGAAGATTCTCGAAGCGGGAAAGCACCTCTACGTGGAGAAACCCTTCGTCACCTCTATGAGAGAAGCGACGGAGTTGATCGAAGACGCTGAGCGGAAGAACCTGCGGCTCATGAGCGGCCACACCTTTCTCTACAGTCCGGCGGTTCGCAAGATCCGCGACCTTGTCATGAGCGGAGACTTGGGAAAGATTCACTTCTTCTCTTTCCGG
>JAMOAD010000390.1 GCA_023621955.1 Acidobacteriota bacterium | reverse complement strand
CCCCACCAAGCCAACATCCGCATCATCGAGAGCGCCTCCAAATACGCCGGCATTCCCGAAGAGAAGACCTACGTTGTCATCGACAGGACCGCCAACATCTCGTCGGCGACCATCCCCATCGCCCTGGACATGGCTATCGAAGAGGGACGCGTTCAGAGGGGCGACAACGTCCTCTTGACCGCCTTCGGCGGCGGTTTGACCTGGGCCTCCATCGTCCTCCGTTGGTAAAGGAGGGAGAGCGGGTGAGAATCCTCTCCCTTTAAGGGGTTTGAAGGAGGGGCTCCTCCTGTGAGGAGAGACCCCTCCTTTCCCAAAAATCTCTCTTACTGTTTGCGAACGATGATCTTCCTCGCCTTGGCGCCGGAGGTCTTGTCCACCACCACCACGGTCAGGAAGAGGTTTCCAGGCTGAATCTCCAGAGGGATCTCCACGCTCCTCCCCTCACCGCGAAGTTCGTCGGCGGTGACGTTCCACTGCACGGGGACCTCGGTCACCTTCGCCGCTTCGGCTTTTCCACTACGAAGGAAGGCCTTCAGAAGGAGATCGCATCGGTACCCTTCTCCCTCTTTGATGACCCAGGAGATATCCGAGAAGCGGAGCTTGACAACCACCTTGTTCTCGGAGAGGGTCAGTTCTGGACGGGGAAATTTCTGATTCTCCATCCCCCTCATTTCACCCAAGAGACCCTCCTTGGCCTTGTCGATGATCTGGAAGATTCTGGGATCCATAGGCATCTCCTGCAGGCTCTCCTGTTTCTCTCGGATGAGCCCCGCATCCTGAACCCTGGTCGCCGAGACAAAACGGTAGACGTTGTTCCCGGTACGGTCGGTAAAGATGAGGGCGATGTCCCAGATGGGGTAGTTCCACACCTCGATTCCCCACATCTCGGGGTTGTTGGTCACAGACTCCCGGTTGACCGAATCCGGAGGCCCCAACAGGATCATCATCCTGCCCCGTTCGGTTCTGTAACCGGGGCGTCCCATCTCCCGGTAGTTGCGTTCCGCGTAGAGGATTCTCTGGTCGACCTCCTCTTTGAATTCGTTGAGCGTCGGGGTGGTGAGGTTGGGGTCCCGGCTCTCCCAGAACTCACGAATGAAGTCATCCCTCTCGCCCGCGGTCTCCAGCATCTTGAAGTACTCCTCTTCGGTCTTGTTCATCAAGAGACCATACCGCTGGGTGAAGTCCTGATACTTGGGTTCCAGCTTCACCCCTTGGGAACAGGAGGCAAAGAAAGCCGCCAGTAGAAGGACAAAGAAAGTCGAAGCAAGCCTTTTATCCATAGAGTTTCTCCTCATGGACCCCCGAAGGATCCACCTCCCCCCGGAAGCGACCCGGGAGGGAGAGTTAGTTTTATCCCTTTCCCGAGATACCCTTGACTTCAGCCATTGGTCATTCCCTTGCGAATCTCTTCGATGACCCTCTGTTCACCGACAGGCATGCGCGGGTAAAACCGTTTTTTTATCGTCTCGTAGAGAGCGAGTGCCTTCGGTTTATCGTTGAGCTTTTCGGCGTAGAGGACCAAGAGGTTGAAATAGCTGAAGTAGTAACTCGGATCGACGGAGATCGAGTGACGGAAGGCCTCTTCGGCCTCCCCAAAACGGTTGAGTTTCAGAAACGTGGAGCCCAGGCCGTTGTAAGCCGCCGCCAAGCGGGGATCTTTCTCGACGGCTTTGCGGAAGTTTTCAAGGGCCTTATCGTAAAGGTAAGCCGAGAGGTAGAGGGAACCGATGTTGGAGTAGACGATGGCGTCTCCAGAATCCACGGAAACGGCCTTGTAGAAAGTGTTGAGAGCTTCCTTGAAGAGGCCTCTCCGCCAGTAGGCCAACCCAAGGTAGTTGAGCGCGTCCTCGTCCTTGGGGGCCTTCGTCAAGGTCTTCTGGAGGATGGCGACCGCCTCCGGGTAGCGACCGCTCTCGACGAGGGTGCTTCCCAGGAAAGAGAGAAGGACCGGGTGGTCCGGGAACGACCGGAGCCCCTTCAGGAGGGTTCTCTCCGTCGAAGGGAGCTGACCGACCTCCCGGTAGGAGGAGGCCAGGAGGAGAATCGCCTCAACGTGCTCGGGTCTCTTCTGGAGAAGGAGACTGAGGGTCCCGATCGCCTGAGGGAAGTTCCGGTGGAGGAGAAAGAGTTGACTCCTATGGAGAAGGGTGTCCAGAGGGAGTAGCTCCTGGTGGCCTATCCGCGCCCCTCTCCGCTCGCCCTCCAAGGCGTTTCCCTTCTGCTGGTGGTAAGAGTCTGAGGCCCCCAAGGAAGCGGTTTCGGCTATCGAGAGCCTCTCCACGAGCCTTCGCAGGCTCTTGCGCTCCTCCTCTCCCGAACCTCCCAGGACGTTAGCCCTCTCCTCCCCATCCCTGTAGAGGTTATACCCTTCGGGGCTTGGCAGGTCGATGAACTTCTTACCCCCCAGGATGTAGCCTCTCAGAGGGGCGGCGTTAGCGGTCATATAGGGGCGGAGGGCTTCGAAGTAAAGGGGTTCGTCGCCCATCGCCTTTCCTTTGAGAAGGGGCAAGAGGGACCGCCCCTGAGCCTCCCCCGGACTCTTCATGTTGAGGACGGCGCAGAGGGAGGGAAACACATCCATCAGCGAGACGTTAGCCTCCACGCGCCGTGGGGCGAAACCGGGAACAACCATGACCAGCGGAACCCGAAGGGTGGAATCGTAGGCGAAAAACCCGGGTCGGGTCTCCCCGTGGTCTCCCAGAGGGGAGCCGAAGGGTGCCGTCAAGACGATCACCGTCTTTTCCAGGAGCCCCTTCCGTTGTAGAACATCCAGCACCCGCCCGATCTGTTTGTCCGTCTCCACAAGGGCGGCTCCGTACTTGGCCCTATCCCCTTCGGCCTCGGGGGAACCTGGCTCGGAGAGGTTCAACAGGGCCATCCACTTCTTCCCCTGGTTCTTCTCGATCCAGGAGAGGAGCGAATCCGTCGTTTCTCCGGCCGGGCGGGAGGGGATCAAAGGGATGTAGCCGTTCTTGGAGGGGTACCGTTCGTCGAAGTGATCGAAGCCCTGGGCCGTACCGAAACGCGAGTCCAGCGCATAGGAGCCGATGAAGCCCCCCGTTGCATAGCCCTCGGTCTTCAAGGACTCGGCCAGGGTCAGGACCCGTTCGGAGAGAACGAAACCTCTGTCATCGCGAACACCATGGGCCAGAGGGGAGAGTCCCGACACCAGGGAGGCGTACGCCGAAAGGCTCGACGGAGACGGCGTATAGGCGCGGGAGAAAGAGACGCCCCGCTCACCAAGCCGGCGGAGAGAGGGGAGGTTCGGGGATGAGTAGGTCCCCTCCGCCCTCAAACCATCGACCGTAATCACCAGAACGTTCAAGTTTCTTGGCTTCTTCCGACAAGAGGCAAGGCCGAGAAGGGAGACCAAAACCAACAGAAGAGTCAGGCTTCGGGTGTAACGCTTTCTCTCTTTCATTCCGCTCCCTAAAGAGTCGATTGGGGGTATGAAACTATCGAACAGCGGCGCCTGAGACGATGTTCGTCTCAGACGCCGCCTCTCATCACTGTATGGATTTCAAGAGGGCTTCCGTTTCGGGCTGTTCTTTCTTGAGTTTCAGGGAGGCCTTGAGAACCTTCACGGCCTCTTCCTTGTTGCCGATCTTCAAGAAAAGCCGCCCCATGTCGTTGAGCAGATCGGTGTCGCTGTCGTAGATCTTGTTCGCCGCCAACATGCTCTCGAGAGCTTCCACATCCTTGCCCAGGAGGGCCAAGGCCCTCCCCCGGATGGAGAGGTATTCAAACTTCTCTCTCTCGCTCCCCTTCAGATTCTCTATGACCGAGAGAGCCTCGGCCCCGTTCCCGCTTTCCAGGAGGAAGAGCGCGTACTCCTTGGCCAGCTTCTCCTTCACCGGGCATATCTCCCAGGCCTTCCGGAAAGACTCCAGAGCCTTGTCCTTCTTTCCGATGCTTCTCGCCAACCCACCGACCATCTGGAAGTAGATGTACCTGTTCTCCAGGGGGATCATCTTGAAGGCGACACCCGGCTCGGGGACGTTGCCGAGAGGGGAGACCGAGAACTCCTTCTCTTTGACCTGGAGGGGGATCCCTTGGGAGAAGAGGTTCACCGAGACGAAGTAGGCGTTCGGCGCGAGGCCGTCCATAGGCACTTCACGGCAGAAGAAGGTATCCGGAGTCAGCTCCCCCAGGGGGAAGCTCTTCTTAAACTCCGGATAGCCCGGCTTGCTCCTGACGTTGAGCTCCCCCGTGACGGGGGAACCAAAGCCTCGGGTGTCCATGCAGAAGAAGGCCTTCAACGTCTTACCGATGGCGAACTCCCCCTTGGGGTTGGGGGTGATCTCGAACTCCTGAACCCTGTAGGGCAGAAGCGCCGGCCTGGGCTGTTGGAGGATCTTCGTCGCCACGAAGGGTCCGTAGAGACGGGGGAAGGGCTTTCCCTCTTCCTCGTCCACGACGATATCCGCGTCGAAGGAGGAGAACTCCTTCTTCACGGAGTTTTGGACGAGAACGGTCAGCCGGTAGTTACCGGGGAGGATGGGCATCATGTCCCCGATGGCGTACCCCGCGGATAGGCGCGGCAACTCATCCTCCCCCATGTAGAGGGGGAAGGTCTTGTTGTACTGAAAGACCTGGTTCTCCCCCTGGTGAAGGGAGACGGACATCTTATAGGAGAAGTAGTACTGCCCCTTCTCGGGGGAGAAGTCCACGGAGATCTTCTTGGGTTGGATGGCGAAGTGAAGGAAGAGGAGCCCCGTGGTGGGATCCCGAAGAATCGCCGTGTCCGAGTAAGACTCCACGTACTCCATGGCCACGTCGACATCGACGAGTCCCTTGAAGTGGGCGAAGTTGGTCGCATAGGTGGCGTTGACGTTCTTCAGGGGAGTCTCGTAGATCCTCGCCAGGAGGAAGGAGTTCTCGGCGGTGGGGTGGTAGTCGGTGGGGATGGAACCGGGGATAAGGCTCACCGAAACCTCGGCGGCCAAGGTGCTGATCTCACGGATCTGTTGGTATATGGCGTAGTAATCGATTCCGGCGGCGCTCAGGCTGTCGGAGGTCCGGGAGACGAGACTCTCCGGGCCGTCGGCCAAGGGATCGTAGATTCTGAGCTCTCCGGATCCTCTGGGACGGAAGAAGACCACCCGGAAATCGCTGGGCATACCGCTGTTGGGTTGGCTTCGGTATGTCCACACCTCCATGGGGTAGAGCTCTTGCTTGTCGATGGGCTCTCTTGTCTCGGGAGCGCCCAGGAGGATGTAGATTCGTCC
>JAMOAD010000120.1 GCA_023621955.1 Acidobacteriota bacterium | reverse complement strand
CAACGCGAACAGTACGAACAAGGGCCTCTTCTTCCTTCACGGCTCTCGGTTCCCTCTCTTGAGGGAGGGTAAACCTCTTCTTGGACTCTACTTTTAACCGCTTTAAATCTACAGGGGACACTCCCTTTTTTGTTCGCGATTTTCGCGTGTTTCGCGGTGAAAATTCCAGCGGACACTCCGGTTTAGAAACTTGAACCGCGAACAACGCGAACGACGCGAACAAGGAGAAGCAGATCAGAAGAACTTTCGCGGTTAGATTTATAGCGGACTCTCCGTTTTTCTTAACCGAAAGAGAACTTGGAGATTCCCGTCTCAGATCCAAGAGACTCTCCGTTGAGGGGCGAAAAAATTCCAGCGGACATTCCCTTTTTTTGTTCGCGATTTTCGCGCATTTCGCGGTTATTTTCCCGTCTGAAATACAGCAGACACTCCGTTTAAATTCCATGAACCGCGAACAACGCGAACGGCACGAACAAGGAGAAACAGACCATACAAACTTTCGTGCATTGCGCGGTGAAAATTACAACGGACACGCCGTTTTACTTAAGAGTCTCTCCCTGAAGAGGAGGAAGCCCCGCAAAAGGGATGGACGTCCCCGTCTCAGAACTCCCGGGAGTCTCCCTCCGCCAGGAGCGCCACCTGCGTGGACGATCCGCTCTCCCCGAGGAGCCTGGCGAAACCCTCCGGAGTCTGGCCGTTCCGCATGAACGGGGAGCGAGGCCTGATTCCCAGGTGAATCGGGACAACCACCCTGGGCTTAAGCAGGGAGACGGCCTTGACAGCCTGCTTCTCCCCCATGGTCATGGGAAACCGGTAGGTGGTCACCGGGAGCAGGGCCAGGTCGAGACGAAAGCGCTTGGCGATCTCCCCCAGGAAGGGACGGCAGAATGTGTCCCCGGCGAAGTAGACCGCCTTCCCCTCCCCTTCCAGGACGAACCCTGCCGCCACGGCCAGATGAAGCGCCGGAACCGAGGTGACCCGGAGCCCACCGATCTCCAGGCTCTCCCACTCCTTGAGGCCCAGAACGTTCTGGCCTCCCAGAATCTTCAACAACCACCGGTTTCTCTTGGGGGTGATCACCGGCGTCTCGCCGAGGGAGCGCAGGTAGGGGCCGTCCACATGGTCCCAGTGGCTGTGGGAGATCAAGACACCCTCTACCTCCCTGGATTCCTCCCGGGAGTTGGCGGGGGGGGCGACCCGGGAGAAGGCCGGGTTCCCCCGGAGGCCGAAGTAGGGATCGGTAAGGACTCTCTGGCCCCCCATTTCGATGAGAACCGTACTGTGCCCTACCATGGTGATCTTCAACTCTCTCCTCCTTTGGCGTCTGTTGCGCCAAGAAGAATTGTACAGGAAAACTCCGAAAAAGGGACGACACTCCCGGAGATTCCCCTCTCTTCTTCCGACCTCCCAGGAGACTCCCTTGAGATTTTGTTCGAGAAACCCTGGGAAATACAAGGGACACTCCCTTTTAAACTACGGACACTCCGTTTTCGTTGGGATCTACAGGGGACACTCCCTTTTAAACTGGACGAAAGGGGAGAGAGACCCAACCCCGGAGAGGCCAAAACCGCCGATCCAAACTCCGCGTTTTGTTCTCCCCTCAGTAGCGCGCCTCAGGGGCAAGGCCGATCACCTGACCGCTCTTGCTGAGCGCCTCGGCGCGGTAGACACCGTGCTCGCCCCGGGCGATGCTCAGGTCATCGTAGCGTAGTGTGCCGCTGGCGCACTCAGAGGCCGCGAACTCCTTCACCCGGATCTCCTTTCCCTGGTCCGCCCGCCGGTAGAGAATGAGACGGTCCACTCCGGCCTGACCGTCGCTGAGGGTCAGATCCACCCGGACAAAATCCTTACGGATCAACCAGCCACGGTCTTGCAGCCTGGTCAGGGTCAACCCCATCCGCACGTTGAGGGTGTTCACCCTGACCTGGTCGTTGTCGTTGGCCTCTCCCTCCACGGTCAGCGTGAGGGTGTGGGGGCCATTGGGGAAGTCCCGGGTCTTCCAGAGCCAGCGGTAGGCGTTAGTGGAAGATCTCGGCTCCGAGGCCGCCGGGGGAACCACCACCAAGCCCAGGGGCGCCCGCTCCAGCTCCGTAATCAGAGTCAACCGGCCTTGGCGGTCCATCCACCACGCTCCGGCCGCTCCATCGGCCCTCCGGCCTCCCAGGAGGAAGCCCTCGTCAACGGCGGCGGCGCAGTGGAAACGGATCCCCTGGTCAAAAACCTCCAGAGACGGATTTTCCTTAGATTCCAGACCCAGCCGGCCAAACCCTTGGGTGAGCAGTTCTCCCCGGGGAGTTGCGGTCAGAAGGGCTGTCCCGCTCCGCATCAGCGCCTCCTCAAGGGAGGATCCCCGGGGGGGAAGATAGGGCGCGGATCCTTGGCCGGAGCGCCAGAGAAGGATGCTCCGAAGCCCCCCAGCCTCCTCCAGGGTGTAGACCACCTCTTGCGCCGAAAGCACCAGGAAACGGCCGATCCGCAAGCCCTTGGGCAGATCCAGCCTCTCCACAAGGGTCTCCGTCAGATCTCCGTTCAACCGCAGAAGGCTACCCGAGGAGTCAACGAAGTAGCCCCGGCCTTCCGCGTCAAAGCGCGGCGCACAGGCCGGGGAGGCGTTGATGCCGCTCAAAGAGTCGCCGGTAGGGTCGACTTTGAGCCAAACCGTTGTCCGACCCCCGTCCAGGGTCACAGGTTCGGTCAAGATCAGGTGGATGGCCCCGCTGGGATCCGCGCTGATCGATTCCACCGGAAGATCCGGGGTCAGTACCGGGACATCCCCGGCAACTGTGCGCTTTCGCAGACGCTTGCCGCCGTCCAGGGAGAGAAGAAGCGCGTCGGTCAGGTCCAAAGAGAGGGAACCCGAGAGAATCCGTCGGCCGGCGCTCTCCGGGAGAGGTCCCTCCAGAAGGGTCCCGTCCACAGTCAGGCCAACCCGGGTAACAGCCGCGTCACCGCTCACTTCCCCGGTCACCTCCACGTCACCGGAGAGGGTCTCTCCCTCCTTAGGGTTGGTGATCTTCACTTCCAGCGCGTAGGCGGCAAAGAGGGCGTGAACCCTGTGGTCGGCGGTCACGTTGCGGAAGGTGTAGGAGTCCAGAGCGCCCTGAGAGGCGCCGTCTACGACGAGATCGAAAATCCGGTAGCCCCTGTCGGGGTAGACGGTGAAGCCCTGGTTGGCGCCGTGGGTGACGTTCACGCTGCCTGCCGGGGAGAGGCTCCCGCCGAAACCGGCGGTGGCGGTAATCCTGTAGGAGTTCAACGCGAAGGAGGCGGCGATGGTGTGGTCGGCGGCAACATCGGTGAAGGTGTAGGAACTCACCGCGCCCACGGAAGAGCCGTCCACCAGAACATCCACGATGTGGTAGCCGATGTCGGCGGTGACGGTGAAGCCCTGATCGGCCCCAGGGACAACGTTCACGTTACCCGCAGGGGAGACGCTCCCGCCGGAACCGGCGGTAGCGGTGATGGTGTAGGAACCGATGGCGTAGAGTTTGTGGTCATCAGAGCCTACGTAGATAGTGCCGTCGGAGCCGATGGCCGGGGAGGAATCGATCCAAGATCCCGTTGCGAACTCCCACTTCTTGGTTCCGTCGGGATTAAGAGCGTAGAGCTTGTTATCACCTGACCCCACGTAGAGGGTCCCGTCGGAGCCGATGGCCGGGGAGGAGTCGATCCAATTGCTTGTTGCGAACTCCCACTTCTTGGTCCCGTCGGAGTTGAGGGCGTAGAGCTTGCTGTCCCAGGAGCCCACGTAGATAGTGCCATCGGAACCGATGGCCGGGGAGGAGAGAATCAAATTGCCTGTTTCAAACTCCCACTTCTTGGTCCCGTCGGGGTTGAGGGCGTAGAGCTTGCTGTCAAAAGAGCCTACGTAGATTGTGCCATCGGAGCCGATGGCCGGGGAGGAGAGAATCCTATTGCCCGTTGCGAACTCCCACTTCTTGGTCCCATCGGGGTTAAGGGCGTAGAGTTTGTTGTCATAGGAGCCCACGTAGAGGGTCCCGTCGGGGCCAATGGCCGGGGAGGAGTGGATCTCACCGCCTGTTTCAAACTCCCACTTCTTGGTCCCGTCAGGGTTAAGGGCGTAGAGCTTCTTGTCCTGGGAGCCTATGTAGATTGTGCCATCCAACCCAATGGCCGGGGAGGAGTGGATCCAAAATCCCGATGCGAACTCCCACTTCTTGGTCCCCTTGGGGTTAAGGGCGTAGAGTTTGTGGTCCTGGGAGCCTACGTAGATTGTGCCATCCAACCCGATGGCCGGGGAGGAGAGGATCCAAGATCCCGCTGCGAACTCCCACTTCTTGGTCCCGGTGTTGTGGCCCGTGGCGTAAGGGGAGAGACGAGTATGACGGAGATTCTGACCGAACATGGGCCAGACCTCGTCTGCCCCTACCGCCCAGGGTTGGAGCAGAAAAAACAAGATTAACACCGCTGACAGTAAACCTACCGTCCTGTACCGCTTCCTCACTTCCATGGTCCTCTCCTTGATGGAATTTCACCGTCAGCGGCCGTACAGATCGGGCCCTTGCCGCTTACGTCATCGCCGACGCCTGCTGAGCAGGCCCTGTTTTTTATGTTACTCACCCCTCAGAAGGTTGTCAACACCCTTGCCTACCGGGGACACTCCAGTTAATTTATGAACCGCGAATCACGGGAAGGGCACGAAAAAGGAGAAACAGACTATACAAACTTTCCCGATTTTCGCGCGTTTCGAATTTACATACAGCGGACACTCCTTTTTCTTCGGGGGAAAGGAATCTACAACGGACACTCCCTTTTTTCGTTGGCGGTTAAGGAGAAATTCCATGAACCGCGAACAACGGGAAAAGCACGAAAAAGGAGAAAAGACTATGCACACTTTCGCGGTTTTCGCGTGTTTTGCGGTTAAAATTTACAACGGACACTCCGGTTGAGATGGGATGAACCCGGAAAGAGGCTTCGCTCTGAAAGGGACGTCCTAAGGTTTGGACTCCTCCCGGGCCCTCCGGAAGGCTTCCACCGCCGTCATCAGCTCGGAAAAGTAGTCGGGAGTCACAGAACCTTCGGCGGGAAGCATCTTGAGCCGTTCGGCATCCAGGGTGAAGCCCTTGAGGGTGTACTCCTGCAGGCGCCGAGAGGCCCAGGAGCGGAAGAGCTTCGGCTGAGATCCCTTGAGTCGAAACCCTAAGGCAAAGAGAACCTCCAGGTTGTAGAAGGCGATGGGATGCTTCGCCTCCAGAAGGCCTTCCCGCCGAAGGAGGGAGAATTCCTGACTCGTCTCCTCCGGATCAAGCTCCCCCTCGTCGTAGATCCTCTTCAGGTTCTGGGAGACCCTGTCGGTGGAACACTGGAAGAGCTGGGCCAT
>JAMOAD010000080.1 GCA_023621955.1 Acidobacteriota bacterium | reverse complement strand
GATCAGCGAAGACTTTCAACACTTTTGTGATACCATAGGTGGTTCGGGGGTGCGGACACTATGCTTTTACCTCTTCTCTTGCTTTCGGGTTCAGCCTTTCTCATCTCCTTTGTCTTTCAGGGGTGGCTGATCCGCTTCCTTCGAAGGCACAACTTTTCCCTCCCCCAAGGGAGACTCCCCAAAGAACCCCGCTCCCGACTCGGAGGCCTGGGAATCTTCGCCGGCCTTCTCGGCTCCCTCTACCTCTTCCTCTTTCTCTTCTCCTCGCCCCACCTTCCGGTCCTCATGGAGGCTCTCCCGATTCCCAGGGACTACCTCCTCTTCATAGGGGGTCTCGTTCTGATCTTCTTCCTGGGCTTGGTGGACGATCTGACGGGTCTGAACGCCAAACAGAAGCTGGCGGTGGAGTTGCTGGTCGCCGGAGCCCTCTTCTCGGGTGGTTTCAGGATCGAAGCCCTCACCCTTCCCTTCGGAAGGGGCTCTTTTCCCCTCGGTTGGTTCTCCCTTCCCTTCACGGCCCTCTGGCTGGTGACGGTGACCAACGCCTTCAACCTGATCGACGGCCTCGACGGCTTGGCCGGTGGAACGACGCTGATCCTCTCCCTCAACCTGATCGCCTTGTGCCACTTTCAAGGGGCTCCCCTCTACATACCGATCCTCGCCGCCCTCTTCGGCGCCGTAGCCGGGTTTCTCCCCTTCAACGTCTACCCGGCGAAGATCTACATGGGTGACGGGGGAAGCCTCCTATTGGGGCTCTTTTTCGCGGTACTCTCCTTGAAGCTTGCCCAGAAAGCGGTTTTAGGGATCTCCCTGATGGTTCCCCTGGTTTTCCTCGCCATCCCTCTGCTGGACACCCTTCTCTCCTTTGTCCGCCGCCTCCTTGCCGGGAAGAACCCCCTTCAAGGGGACAACGATCATATCCACCACAGGCTCATGAGGAAAGGGTTTCGGGAACCCCAGGCGGTGGGCATTCTGCTGGTCATGACGGCGCTCTTCTCCCTCCTCTCCCTTCTCTTGACGAGAACCTTCGGAGCCGGGCGTTTCTTCGCCATGGGAGCGGCCCTTCTCCTGGCCACGGGAACGGTCATCTACCTCAACTACCTGCCTTGGAAGGGGAACCACCATGGAAAGGGGAAGAACCCTTGAAGAGGCGAAGGCCCCTCTTCGTCCTCGGGATCGACGGCCTTCCCGCCCCTCTCCTGGAGAGGTGGAAGAGGGAGGGAAGGCGGCCGGCCCTGTCGCGGATAGGGGAGAGGTACGGGCTTCGCTCTATGGATTCCTCCCTTCCTGAGGTCTCTTCGGTCTCCTGGACCACCTTCTTCACCGGGAAGAACCCGGGCGAGCACGGACTGTTCGGCTTTTACGATCTCGATCCGAAGAGTTATGCCCCCCGCTTTCCAACCTTCCCCGGGTTGCCGTCGAAGCCCTTCTGGGAAGAGGAGGCCGAGAGGGGGGGAAGGAGCGTTGTCTTGAACGTTCCCTCCACCTACCCGGCCCGGCCATACCCGGGTGAGCTGGTCTCCGGATTCGTGGCGACGGAGATGGAGAAGGCGGTCTACCCCTCCACCCTTCTCCCCCTCCTGAGAGAGGAGAGGTACTCCCTGGACAACGATATCCCTCTGGCCAAAGAGAGGCCCCAAGCTTTTCTCGAAAGCCT
The DNA here is from genome assembly GCA_023621955.1 of Acidobacteriota bacterium. Classification (GTDB taxonomy): domain Bacteria; phylum Acidobacteriota; class Aminicenantia; order JAMOAD01; family JAMOAD01; genus JAMOAD01. Next base: position 3,715 of record JAMOAD010000080.1, on the reverse strand, counting down.
CAAGGAGGATTTGGAGGCCCGGTGGAGAGTCTTTGACCGGTTGTCTTCCAGTCCCTGGGATCTCTTCTTCTTCGTCGTCACCGAGACAGACCGTCTGCAACACTTCTTTTGGGAGGGGGTCGAAGGGAGAGGCCCCTGGGCGGAGGGTGTCGAGAGTTTCTACTCCCTGCTGGACCGGAAGGTCGGTGCCTTGGTGGAGGGCCTTGAAACCAGGGGAATTCCCTTCCTTCTCCTCTCGGACCACGGGTTTGACGGCGTGAAGGAAGATGCCTACCTCAACCCCCTCCTGGAGAGGTGGGGGTACCTCGACCGGGGAGGGGGAAGGGAGTTCACCTCCCTGAGGGAGGGAACCACAGCCTTCGCTTTGGACCCGGGGCGGATCTACCTCCACAGGGAGAGCCGTTTCTCCCGGGGGAGGGTTCGAGAGAGTGAGTGCGAACCCCTTGCCAAGGAGTTGGCCTCCAGATTCCTCCAGTGGGAGGAGAACGGGGTGAGACCGATCTCTCGGGTCTTCTTCCGCGATGAGGTCTACCGGGGGGAGTTCTCCTCCCAGGCTCCAGATCTCTTGCTTCTTCCCGGTGAGGGATACGACCTGAAGGCGGGGATCACGAAATCAGTTATCCTGGGAGCTCCCCGGGGCGACGGGCGCCACACCAGGTCCGGGGCCTTCTTGATAGACGGAGGAGTCGACTTGAGACTTCCGGCGGGCCTTGACGTAGAGCGCGTGGGGGCGGCCCTCCGCCTTCGTTTAGGGGAAGTGTGGTAAGATTCTGACATGATGGACCTTCAGGATAAGATCTATGTGGCCGGTCATCAAGGCTTGGTCGGCTCGGCTATCTTGAGGCGCCTCCAGGGGGAGGGTTACGGGAACATCGTCTTCAAGAGCCATCGAGAACTGGATCTGACCAGGCAGAGCGACGTGGAGGCGTTCTTCCTCGCCGAACGGCCCAGGTATGTCTTCCTCGGAGCCGGTCTGGTGGGAGGGATCTTGGCCAACACCACCTACCCGGCCGAATTCTTCTACTCCAACCTTGCCGTCGCCCTCAACGTGGTTCACTCCTCTTACCTGGCCGGGGTCAAGAAGCTGCTCTTTCTGGGGAGTTCCTGCATCTACCCCCGGGAGGCCCCACAGCCGATTCCGGAAGAGGCGCTGCTTACCTCCCCTCTGGAGCCGACCAACGAGGCCTACGCCTTGGCCAAGATCGCCGGTCTGAAGATGTGCAGCCACTATAACCGGCAGTACGGTACGGATTTCCTCTCGGTGATGCCGACTAACCTCTACGGTCCCAACGACCACTACCACCCCGAAAGATCCCATGTTCTTCCCGCCCTCCTGAGGAAGTTTCACGAGGCCAAGGAGTCCGGCGCGAGTGAAGTCATCCTTTGGGGGAGCGGTTCTCCTCGAAGGGAGTTCCTCTACGTGGACGACTTGGCGGAGGCCGTAGTCTCCCTGATGGAGAATTTTAGCGCCCCCGACCTGGGGGAAACGATCAACATCGGCACCGGTGAGGAGATCTCGATCCTGGATCTGGCCGAAAGAGTTCGGAGTGTCGTCGGCTTCGAAGGGAGAATCTCTTGGGATCCAACCAAGCCGGACGGAATGCCTCGGAAGCTGTTGGATGTTCATCGGATTCTCTCTTTGGGTTGGAGTCCGAAGGTTACTCTCTCGGAGGGCCTCAAGCGGACCTACGAGGATTTCAAGGCCCGGTGGGAGGCGGGGACGATCATCCCATGAACCTTGAAAGGGCGCGGTTCAGGAGGTTCCAAGGGCCTCTCCTCTTGGGACTCTTCGTCTGCGGCGCCCTTCTCCTCTTGAACCTTGCTGTCCAGAGGGGAGCCCCCGCGGATTTCTATCTCTACGCCGGTTCGGCGGAAGCCTTCTGGAAAGGGGATATCCGGCTTTTCGTCATTCCCCCCCTCTTCCCGGCCCTCCTGGGGTTGCTGGGAAAGGTGTTTTTACTCTTCTTTGACCGCGTCGAGGCCTATCTCTGGGCGGGGCGGGTGATCTCCTGGGGGGCTTACGCCCTGATCCTCCTCTTTTCCCAGAAGATTTTCCGTCGGTACCTGGTCCTCCGGGATGGGGAGAGCTGGCCCCTGGCGGTCCTGTGCATCTTCCCCTTCTCCCTCCTCTGGTCTTCCATGCCCCTCACGGATACCCCTTTCCTGGCGCTCTCCCTGGGGACTCTCTCTTTCGCTTTGGAAGGGAGAGTAGGGGCCTCCGCCCTTTGGGCCTTCCTGGGAACTCTCACCAGGTTCGAAGGGGCTTTTCTCATCGTCCTGCCCTTCCTGGGCGTGGAGAGGGAGAGCCTGAGGAGGCGGCGGAAGACTTTCACGCTTTTCTTTTCCTTGGCGGGGGTCGGGCTTCTTCTCCTTTGGAGTACCCTGGCCGCCCGAGTCTTCGGGGAGGTGCAGAGGCGTTTCTTTCAGGGGGGCTCCTCCTTCCTCTTCCTCAAGGATCCTGAGCTTTTTCTGGGTGTCCTCTACGGCAACACCCTCTCCTTCCTCCCCCCCTCCTACGGCGCTCCCTTGAGGTGGGGCCTGCTCTTCTTTCTTCTCTTCCTCGTTCTGCTGGGAGGCTTTGCCGTTTTCCGCAAGAGCCTGCGGGAGGGTCTCTGTTGGACCCTTTCACTCCTACCTTACATTCTCTTGAAAGGGTATGTCGGCAAGGAGATCCCCATCTTCGCGGGAAGAAGGGTCCTTCTTCTCCTCTGGCTTCTCCTCTTGTTCGGAGTGATCGGCTCCGACAAGGTCAGGGCGGCGACTGCCCGCCTTTCTTCCCGGTTTCGTCTGGTCCTCGGTCTCTCCCTCTTCTGCCTCCTCCTCTTCCTGGGCCTTCTGCTCCTTCAGCAGAAGCCCCTCCTCTTCCCCTGGGTTCTCCTGTTCCTTCTCCTCCTCTTCTGGGGAGAGGCTCTCCGGCGGGAGAGAATGGGGGGGAGACTCTTGGGATTTGGGTTGGGAATCTTAGGGGTTCTCTTCTGCGCCTACTCCTACACCCGAGCCCTGGAGGAGGTGGAAAAGTTCCCCAACCGTGGTTCTGAAAGGATCGCCGCATGGTACGGCAGTTCCAGGGTCGGAGGGCTGGCCAGAGGGAAGAGGGTCCTCTTCTGTACCCATAAGCCCTCTCTCGTCTTCCACCTGGGGGAGAATATGGAGAAGAAGCCTGAGATGGTCTTCTTCTGTGAGAGCAAGTTGAAGCCTCTGGCCTCCGGGGATGGGTCCAGGCTCAGGGAGAATTTTCCCGAAGGTCTCTCCCGGATGATGAGAGAGGAGGGGATCGACTATCTGGCTATGGACTTTCACATGAACATAGCCGAGCTCCCTCTGGAGAGGGATCTGAAAAGAAGTGTCCTCCAGGGAAGCTTCGGCTTGCCGGGCTTTCGGACAGTGAGGCGCCTCTCCTGGAAGGGAAGGGTCGTCTCGGTGATCTTGGAGCCTCATCCATGAAGATGGGAAGAAGAATTTCCAAGGCCTTCTTCTTCTCGGCGTTGGCCAGGGGGCTCTACACTGTGAACAACCTGGTCATCTTCGCCTTGGTGGGAAGGGGCCTGGGGGTGCGGGATCTCGGTCTCTTCGGCGGCTCCTTCTTCTTTTACAATCTGGCGGCGGTTCTCTCCGGGTGGGGAATGGTGGTTTACTTCGGGAAGGAGACAGCCTACTGCCGTGAGAGGCAAGAGGAGAGGAGACGTCTGGTAGGGGAGAACAACTCCGCCCTCCT
>JAMOAD010000324.1 GCA_023621955.1 Acidobacteriota bacterium | reverse complement strand
GCCGAGGTTCTCTCTCCGCGAGAAGGGCCTTGAAGGCTTCGCCGGCGGCGGCATAGGCGACGCCCCTCTCCTGGGAGGAGTAGGCGGTGTATTCGGCCCAAGGTTTACGGGGATGGGTCAACTTCAGGGTCTCTCCATACTCCCTCTTGACGCCTTCACCGCCCTGAGGACCCAGGATCTCCCGGTGGTCCCTCCAAACCCGAACGACAACCTCCGCTTCGGGAAAGAGAGTGGCCAGCTCCTCCCCCTTTCCCCGGTAGTAGGCCTCACAAAACTCTCCCTCCTCCTCTTTCCAAGGGAGGGACCGGCTCCAGTGTTGCACGCCCCCTTGGCCGAAGTAACGGGACTCCCCCTCCCCTCTCTCCCGGAGAGAGCGTTGGGATGAGGAGCCGTTCAGCCACCGCAGGGTTTCGGTCCACCTCCGTTGGCGAAAGAGGGTCCGTTGGCAGGAAGTGCTCATGGCCGTCTCTTAGACTCTCGCAACCTGGGATCCGAAATTCTCCCTTAACTCTAAGAAAAGGGGGAGGCGGTGAAAACTCTCCTCAAAGTCCCTCTGGATGGCCATCTTCCCTCTCTCCAGATCACTCTCCCGAAAGAGGGCGATAGCGCAACCGCCGAAACCCGCGCCGGTCAGGCGGGCGCCCAGGGCTCCGGCCTCGAGGGAGCTGGCGACAACGCGGTCGAGCTCCGGGGAGCTGACAAGGTAGAGGTCTCTCAGGCTCCGGTGGGAAGCGGTAAAGAGCTCTCCCAGCGCCTGAAAGTCCCCCCTCTCCAGGGCGTTAACCGCCTCCCGGACCCTCCGGTTCTCTTCCAGAACATGGCGGACCCGAGAGGCGACCCCCTCCGGAAGCCCTCCGCCGTATCTCTGGAAAAGCTCCCAAGAGAGCTCTCTCAGGCTCTTGATGGAGGAATCGTGCCTTTGGAAGAAGGAGACTCCCTCTTCGCACTCCTCTCTGCGGGTGTTGTAGGCCGAAGCGGCGAGTTCCCTCTGAGCCCCGGTGTCGACCACAAGCAGGGAGATTCCTTCGGGCCTCCAGGGAACGGCCCTGTATTCGGCGTTTCGACAGTCCAGAAAGAGGGCCTCTCCGCTCCGTCCTAAACGAGAAACGAACTGGTCCATGATTCCACACTGAACGCCCACGTACTCCCGCTCCGCCCTCAAGGCGGCATCGATCTCCTCGAGGGGGTCGAGAGGGAGGGAGAAGAGGCCCTTCACGGCACCGACAAACGCCACCTCCAAGGCTGCCGAAGAGCTGAGGCCCGAAGCCAGGGGTACGTCCCCGGTCACGACGCCCTCGAAACCTCCGAGGGGGAACCGCCCTCTCAGCGCCTCCACGACCCCCAGAGGGTAGTGAAACCACCGGCGCCCCTCCTTCCTCGGAGGATCGTCCAGGTTCCACTCCACCCCTTCTGAGAAGTTCTCGGACCAGAGAGAGACCCTCCTGTCCCCTCTCTGCCTGACAAGCAGATAGGCCGCCCGGGGAATCGTCAAGGGAAGAACGAACCCACCGTTGTAGTCCGTATGCTCTCCAATGAGGTTCACCCGACCAGGAGCCATGGAGAAGAGGAGGTCTCCCTCCTTAAAGGGGCCGAACCTCTCCAGAAAGCGGTTCTTCAGCGCACTGACAGCCTCTTCCCGCCTCATCCTCTCCTCCTGCGGAAGGTCAAGAGGAGAAGCAGAAGGCCTAGGGCCAAGAGGAGCCCCCCCCAGTAGAGGTTAACGTTGATATGGAAGCTCTTCGTATAGACCGAAGGGTCTGAGAAGATCCCGTAGAGGCCCAAGACCACCCCGTAGAAGCTTAAAAGAGCCCCCAGAGGGAGTTTCAAGTCTAAGAAGTGGTTGCTTTCCTTTCCCGGCATTTGCCGCCTCCTTCAAACTACCAGAAGAGAACGTTGAGAATCACCACCAGCAGAAGGCTGAGAGAGCCCCAGATCTCGGGCCGGAGAAACCAGCGCCGGGAGGCATCCCTCCCGCTCCTCGAAGAGAGGGAGTAGACAAGGCCTTTGAGCTCCTGATCGCTCTTCCTTTTGGTGAAGAGACTGACAAGGATGGTCACCACAAAGTCAACGAGCCAGGCCCACCAGGCTTGGTAGAAGTTGGCCCCCATATCGCTGCTGTAGGGGAGAATCCCGCTCTTGTAGAGCAGGTAGTGGGCGACGGCGGCCAGGATCCCTGACAGAAGCCCCCAGAATCCGCCGGCAGGGGTCGCCCTTTTCCAGAACATCCCCAGGAGAAAGGTGGCGAAGAGAGGAGCGTTGAAGAAGGAGAAGACCAACTGCATGTAGTCCATGATGTTGGAGAAGTGCTGGACGATATAGGCCGTCAGGATACTGAAAAGAACGCCTACCACGGTGACCGCCTTCCCCATGGTCAGGTAGTGTTGATCCGAGCGCCCGGGGGCGATGTAGCTTCCGTAGATGTCGTAGGTCCAGACCGTGTTGAACGCCGTAACGTTTCCGGCCATCCCGGACATGAAGCTTGCCAGGAGGGCCGTTACCGCGAGACCGAGGATCCCGTTGGGCAGATACCGTCCCATGAGAAGGAGAATCGCGGAGTTGTAATCCGGTGCACCCCCCGCCGCGCCGGGCTGAAAGGCAGGAAGTAGGGCGACCACCAACAAGCCTGGAACGATGACGAGAATCGGGATGATCATCTTGGGAAAGGAGGCGACGATCGGTGTGAGTCTGGCGCTGTTAAGGCTCCTGGAGGCCAAGGCCCGTTGAACGACCAGGAAGTCGGTCGTCCAGTACCCGAAGGAGAGGACGAAGCCGAGGCCCAGGACGACACCGACCCATTCGATTCCGAGGGGGTTCTGCGTGGCGCTCCCCAGATTCTTCCAGCTGTGGAGAAACTCAGCGGGGACCCTTTCGATGAAACCTTGAAAACCACCCACCTCCTTGAGGCCGAGGAGAACCACCGGGAGGAGGCCCAACCAGATCAGAAAGAATTGGATGACTTCGTTGTAGATCGAAGAAGAGAGCCCTCCCCAGAAGATGTAAACGAGAACGACCGAGGCGGAGAGGAGAATGCTCGAAGTGAGGGACCAACCCAACATCAGCTTGAAGAGCAATGCCATAGCGTACATGCTGATACCGCTCATGAGCACCGTCATAATGGCGAAGGAGACGGCGTTGAGGGCATGGGTCGCATTGTTGTACCGGAGTTTCAGGTACTCCGGCACGCTCTTGACCCTGTTCTCATAGTAGAAGGGCATCATGAAAAGGCCGAGAAAGATCATGGCCGGAATGGCTCCAATCCAGTAGAAGTGAGCGGTCATGATGCCGTACTTTGCGGAGTTTCCCGCCATGCCTATGATCTCCAAGGCCCCGAGGTTGGCGGAGAGGAAAGCGAGGCTTGTGATCCAGGTGGGAAGGGACCGGCCGGAGAGAAAGAAGTCCTCGCCGGTCTTCATATACTTCTTGAGGCTGTACCCAACGAAGACCGTTATGAAGAGGTAGGCGCCGATAATCAGATAGTCGATGCCGTTAACGGGCAGAAGCGCTTTCGAAACCATGGGTTCCTCCTAGCCCAGGGAACTCTCCAGGGCTGACCGGCGAGCGGGAAGGGAACGACCTCAGACTCCCCAATCCCGGGGGTAGAGAAAATCCTTCTCCACCGTTCGGTGGGAGAGCTTGGCGATCACAGGAAGCTGACGTTTGAACTGGTTCCTCTTCACCATAGCGCAGATTTTTTGTACCAGGGAAGAGGGGTATCCCTCCTCGGCAACCTCTTCGGGTGTCATTCTCCGGTCCACCAGGAGGTAGAGGATCTTGTCGGCCTCCGCGTAGGTCAGCCCCATCTCCCCTTCGTCGGTCTGCCCCGGCCAAAGGTCCGCGGAAGGCGCTTTCGCTCGAACCGCTTCTGAAACGCCCAAGGCCTCCGCCAGCTGGAAAACCTGTGTCTTGTAGAGGTCCCCTAGCGGGTTAAGGGATGAGGCCATGTCTCCGTACCATGTTCCATACCCGAGGAGGAGCTCGGTCTTGTTCGACGTCCCCAACACCATGGCCTTCTCCCTCTGGGAGAAGTCGAAGAGGATGGACATCCTCTCCCGGGCGATCTTGTTCCCAAAGGCCAGACGGTCGTCGGTCGGGTTGGCAGAGAAGTAGGCGTCGATCTGGGGGGTCACATCGATCTCGTAAGAGGGCGTCTTGAGCCGCAAGACCACGTCCCTGGCGTCTTCCAGGTTGTTTCGATCCGAACTCTGGTAGGGAAGGAGGAGAAGGAGAAGGTTCTCCGGCCCCAGGGCCTTCGCCGCAAGGTAGGCGACCACCGCGGAGTCGAGGCCCCCCGAGAGGCCGAGGATCCCCTTCTGAAACCCGAACTTGTGAATCTCTTCGCGGAGGAAGAGAACCAGCGTCTTCTCAACAAGCTCAGCGTTGATCTTCATCTTCCCTCCGAAAGGAGGAACCGGCGTATCTGGCCGTGGTCCTCCTCTTTGAGATACCCGGAGAGGGCTTCGTACCGAGCGAAGCACCTCTTGTCGAATTCGACGATTCCCAGGGTCTCTTCCAGGGGAGGCGCCTTCCAGACCATCTTGGCGCCTGGTTCCATGACAAAGGAACCTCCGGCAAAGCCGTACCCATCCTCGAACCCCGTCCGGTTGACGTAGACGACCAAGGCGGAGAAGAAGCGGGAATAGGCCGCCGCCGCATCCTCCCAAAGCCTCTGGCTGTCGAACTCCGCTCCTTCGACGCCACGCAAGGGGGCGTTAGAGGGGCAGACGATGACTTTCACTCCCTGAGAAAAATGGCAGTAGGCCAGGGAGGGGAAGAGGAAGTCCCTGCAGACCAAAAGCCCGGTCCTCCCAAGAACCGTCTCACAGATACCAAGTTTCTCTCCCGCCTTGAAGAAACGTTTCTCTTCGAACATCCCGAAGTTAGGCAACCGAAGCTTCCTGTAGATGAAGGGGGAGGTACAACCCGGCTTGAAAAGAGCCATGGAGTTGTAGAGTACTCCGTCCCTGTCCTTCTCCACGAAACCCACCAGCAGTGTCATCTCCCGGGAGGCTTCCTGAAGAGGCTTCCAGAAAGGGGAATCCGCCTCGACGGCCACCTCTCCCGCCAGGTCCCTGAGACGGTAGCCCGTCAGGCTCAGTTCGGGGAAGACCAGGAAATCCGCCCCACCCTCTCTCCCCCGTTCGACCCATTCGAGGTGTTTCGAGAGGTTCTTCTCAATGTCTCCCAGCAGGGGACGGAACTGGCAAACCCCTACCCTCTGATTTCGGAGGTCCATTTTACGGCTCCTTCCTCGGTGTTCTTGTAGAAAACGACATTGTGCAACTCCTTTGGCACCAGAAGTTCATACTCCCCGATGACGATACGTGTCCCGGGGTAGACGACACCCTTCACCTTCACCATGGCGTTGACGTTAAAGGCCTCGC
>JAMOAD010000181.1 GCA_023621955.1 Acidobacteriota bacterium | reverse complement strand
TTGGAGAGTTCCTGACCCTTTGTGTCCCGCAAGAGGAGCGTGAGTTCCCGTTCCGGGAGTAACGAAGGACCTTCGGGGCTTTGGCGGAGGAAAATCCCTTTGAAGTAGATCGGCTGGCCTGGTCTGTAGAGGGCCCGGTCGGTGAAGAAGAAGACTCTCTCTACGCTCCGAGGCGTCCCATAACCATAGCTGTAGGGAAGTCCAAGGAGGATAAGAGACTCCTGGCCCGAGGTTGCCACCAAGGCCTCGGCGTTCCGAAACTCTTGGGCGGAGAAGGAGAGGCGGCCGTCGCTCTCCACGGGGCGGGGTTCCAGAGGGCTCAGACGCCACTCCCCCGCCACGCGCTCCCTTCGAAAGAGCTGAACCTTTCCGGAGCCCAAGGGGCGACCGTTCTCGCCGTTTCTCAAGGAGACTCCCAGCTCATCCCCCACACTGGTCAAGACCATGGAGAGCTCGGTGACCTGAAAGAGAATCTGGGAGAGAAGGTTTCCGGAGGAGAAGGAAAAGTCGGGCCTTCTGGACAAGAGGACCCTGTAGATTCCCGATTCCAAGGGGGGAAGCTCTAAGGGGTAAGTGTGCGTGAAGAGGTCGTCTCCCCCAGGAAGGTCAAGGCTCTTTTCCCAGTCAGGTTTTCCCTTCAGAAGGGAGAGGGCTTGGGCCTTGTCCAATTCCCTTTCCAGAAGCCTTGGATCCTTTTGGAAGGGGGCCTTCTCGACCCTGTAGATTCGCGCGTAGACCCTGGCCAGGTTCTTGACCGTCAGGGAGATCCTCTGGGGGCGGCGGGAGAGGAGGGTTCTCTCCCCCTGAAAGGAGAGGGAGGGAAAGGTCAGCTCCTCGGCTAAGGAGCGGCACAGGAGCTTCCACTCAGAAGGGGAGGGGAGTCTCTCACCCTTTCGGGCACTCTCCAGGGCCTCCTTGAGGTGGTTGCCCCGGGCCAGGAGTCGAGCCTTCCTGTAGGCGACCATGGCGAGGAGGGGGGAAGAGGGGGAGAGTCGCTTCTCCCGGCCTTCGATCCTTTCCAGGAGGAGGGAGTCACTCTCCTGGCTCTTAGGGGTGTGGGCGTCGAGGAACTCCAACCGGTCCAGATCGGCAGACGCGAAGGCCTCGGGGTAGCCGGCGCTTTGAAAGAACGAGAGAAGTTCCCTCCAGAGAGAGAGACTCCTCTGAAGGGGAGAGTCTCCAGGGAAGGAGAGGCCCAGAAACTGTTCCCCCTCACTCCAGGCGGGATTCGAGGGGGAGAGGGTGGTGGTCTCGCTGGGGTGGAGGAGTTCGTTCTCCGGCGAGGAGTGGAAGCGGATCGCCTCGGACAGGGCGAAGTCCCAGAGGGTTGGGTGCTGTTCGAGGGGAAGGGTACCCAGGTCGAAAAACTCCCCGTACTCCCTCATGGAGCGGTGGACAAGGAGCTCTTTGGCCTGAAAAACCCTCTCGAAGAGGGAAAGGATCTTGGCCCGGAACTCTGGAATGTCCATGGTTTCCATGCTCTTTCCCCTGGAAGAGGGGTCCGGACCCTCCTCGGGGGAGGTTGAGGCTCTTGAGAGGAGATCCCATCTGTGGTCCTGGACGTACTCTCCGTACCACCGTGTCAAGAGGAGCTCAAGGATAGGTCGAACGCCCTTTGTGGCTCGGGGGAGGCTCTCTTCAAGAAGGCTGATTCTGAGCGCCTCTTTCTCCCCCTCTTGAACCAGGGAGCCGAAGATGGCCTCTTGCACGAGGGCGTTGAGAAGATCTGGGTCTCGCTTCTCTTGAAGGGCCCTCTTCTCGATAGTCTTGAGAATCGAGAGGACCGTCTTGGGTAAACGCCTCTTGTTGGCGGAATCGACCCGGCGCCAGAGAGCCTCAAGGGAAGTATCGACCCCGGAGGAGGCGGAGAGACAAGGGACGATGGAGAGAAGGAAGAGAGCGAGAACAACCGGTACGGTTTTGTAGGATTTCACGGGACCCTCCGATCTGCCTTTTCGATATGATAACGAAAAAGCGGAGGAAGACCAAGGGAAGGGGTGAAACCGTCAGCAGGTTGTCTTTCGCCGTCCGGGGCCGGGTTAACCTTGAGCCTGAGGAGTCTTGGGGGCCCGCCGGGAGCGGAGCCTCAGGGCCAGGGTACCCAGAAGGAGGTACGCCAGGGCCAGAAGGGCTTGATGGAGCCAGAAACGACCGATAAAGGGGACCGCGCCCTCCAAGACCGTCAAGCGGGTGAAAACGTTCAGGAGAGGGGTGGTGGGTAAAAGGCTCGACAAGAACTTAGCGAAGAGGCTCATGTTCTCGCTGGGCCAGGTGTAGCCTCCCAGGAAAAAGGCGGGCATGGAGAAGAAGACCAAGAATTGGAAGACCGCCGCCCGGTCCGGGAAGAGGGCGCCCAGGAGCTGGGAAAAGGTGATGACCGTGAAGGAGAACAGGGTGAAGAAGAGGGCCAGCGCCGTCAGGTTGGCCAAGGGCATGTGGAAGAGCTGGTTGTAGAGGAGAAGGAGGAGGGCGTTGATGGGGGTCTGAACGGCCAGGAGGGAGAGGCTTCTTCCCAGGGCATAGGTGAAGGAGTTTCCCCAACCTCCGATGGTCTCCTTCAGGGTTCCCTTCTCCCCTTCCGAGGCGACGCCGACGGTGGAACCCACCAGGAGGCACTGCTGGATCAGCATCATGAAGAGGCCGGTCAAAACGAAGAAGCCGTAGTCGATCGCGGGGTTGCCCAGGGGGTGGGAGACGAACCGAACCGGAAGAATCCTCTGCATGGCCTCCGCGCTGGGGAGCATCTTCTTGACAATGGTATACTTAATCCCCATCTGTCCGAAGCCGACCGCCTTCTGGAGAGCCCCCATAAGGGTGCTCGCCACCACGAGGTTTCTGCTGTCGACCAGGGCGATGAGCTTGACGCTCTTTCGGTGTTTGAGATCGCCCCCCATGTGCCGGGGGATCTCGATGACCCCTGAGACCTCTTCCCTTTCGAAGAGGCGGTACGCCTCCTGGTAGGAGGTGGTGATCAACTTGACCTTGACGGTGGGGGAGGAGTCGATGTAGTTCTCGATCAACCGGTTTCCGGCGGTATGCTCACCGTAAACGACGGCCACGGGGATCTCGTTCACCGTTCGAAGGCTGTAGAGGTAACCGAAGAAGAGGGTTCCGATGAAGGGAAGGACGAAGAAGTAGAGAAAGGCCTCTTTATCCCGGAAGATCTTCTGGATCTCACGATAGCAGAGGGAACCGAGTTTATTCACCGCGGGACCTCCCGAGTAGGCTTTGGGTGATGTATACAAGGACCAAGTAACCGAGGGTGACCAGGAGCATGGGGATGAAGTTGAGGGGGAAACGGGTGGAGAAGAGGATCTTGTTGGCCTCTTGAAGGAAGGGCGTGATCGGCAGGATGAAGACTGCGTTCTTCAGAAGCGCCGGGAAGGCCATTCTCGGCCAGGTGTAGCCGGAGAAGGTGAAGCCTGTCGCCCCGATCAGAATAATCAGAGAGGTGGCCAGGAGGCTGTCGCCGGTGATGGCCCCTGTCAAGGCCCCCATGAGGAGTGTCGCCAGGGCGAAGAGGAGGAAGAGGGGAATCAGGGGAAGGGGGTTGCCCTGGGGGAGACCTATGAGGGCGAAGAAGAGCCCGTAGACGATGACGAAGGGGATGAAGGCGAGGAGGGAGTGGGCTGTGAGTTTAACAGCCAGGAAACGGCCGAAGGGCTTCAAGGGGATCTCTTTCCGGTGGGAGAAGAAGAGGATGACCCCTTGGACGGAGAGCATCTGAAAGAGAACGGCGAAGAGAACTCCGGGGAGAATGAAGGTCGTGTACTCCAGGGAGGGGTTGAAGAGGGAACGGAAATCCACGCGGACAGGTTGGGAGAGAAAGTTCCCTCCCGAAGCCATGACCCCCTGCCGCTGAAAGTAGTCGTAGAGCCGCTGGTTCTGATACCAGGACTCCACTTTGTAGAATCCCTTCAAGAGAGTTCGTCCGGGAACGATGTAGACGAAATCTTCGAAGACTTCGACCCGTGCCGTCTGGCGGCGTTTCAGCTTTTCCGAGAAGCCTTTGGGGACGACGACGACGGCTCTCACCTTCCCCGAGAGGAAGAGCTCCCTGCCCTCCTGAACGCTACCGATCCTGTGATCCACAGAAACGGCTTGAAGACTCTCTATCCTCCTGATCAAGGCGCGGGAAGAGGCGGTGTTGTCCAGATCGCAGAGGGCGGTTGAAAACTTCTGGGCCGCCCTACGGGGGAGGAATATGGAGGCGAAGAGAATGGAGAGGAGAATGGGGAGGAGAAGAAGGAGAAGGCGGAAACGCCTCTCCTTGAGGGAGAGGCGGATCTCCGTGGCGACCGAGTCGAAAAAACTCTTCATGTCAACGGTCCTGGATACGAACGCTCATACCTGGACGAAGTGAGGGGATAACGGTGGCTGGCCGGGAGCGGACCTCAAAGGTCTTGACATCCCAGGAGTTTTTCTCTTGTGTAGATTCCTGCTTGGCGAAATCGGCCATGACGGAGATGTAGTAAACCTTCAACTCCGGAGAGCTCTCCAAGGCGGGAACCTCAGACTTGAGGGTGTCTCCGATCTTGAGGCCTTTGAACTCGGACTCCTTGAGGTTGAAGACAACGTAAGGGTTGGGGTCGAGGAGGGTGATGGCGGCGAAACCGGCGGTGACGATCTCCCCGATCTGAACGTTGATCGCCTTCACGTCGGCGTCTTGGGAGGCCCTCATCTCCGTCTCGTTGGCGTAGCTTTCGGCCTCTTTCACGCGCTCTTCGGCGGCCCTCACGGCGGCTTTCAGGGCCGCGATCTGTTCCTTCCTGGCCCCTTTGTTGACCATGTCGAGGAAGGCCTTGGCCTGTTCATACTGCTCTTGGGCGATCTTCCAGCGGAACTCGGCGGTCTCCTTCTCCTGCAGGGAGATGCCCCCTTCCTGGAAGACCTTGAGCATCCTCTCGTAGGTTCTCTGGAGAATCTCGCGGTTGTTCTGGGCGATGTTGAACTGTCTCTGGGCCATTCGCTTCTCTTCATCCCTGGCGCCGTTGACGGCCATCTGGAGCTGGGCGTTGGTGGCTTCCAGTCCGGCCTTGGCCTGTTCAACCTTGGCGTGGATCTCATCGCTCTGAAGAATGGCCAGCACCTGTCCCTTGGTGACGTGGTCCCCTTCTTTCACTTTTATGTCGATGATTCGACCGGGTATCTTGGCGGCTATATCTATCTCTTCTGTCTCGACGAAGCCCCATTTAGCGGGTTTCTGAGAGGAACAACCTGTGGTCAGGAGGAGAAGGAGCGAACCCAAGAGTATCCAAGCAATGTGTTTCTTCATTTCTGAGCCTCCCATTGGGAAATGATCTCGGCGGTGTTTTGAAAGAGTCCGTGGATTTTCAGCCACGAAAGGTTGTATTCGTAGAGAGCCTGAAGCTCTTCGGTCTGAATCTTCTGAAGCATGAGGTGGGCGTCCAC
>JAMOAD010000341.1 GCA_023621955.1 Acidobacteriota bacterium | reverse complement strand
TTCCGGCTCTCCCGCCATTGGAACGAGGTCACCTCTCTCCACCGGCGAAGCTCCTTCTCGGCCTTTCTCTCCATCATGGAGGGGTGCGACAACTTCTGCTCCTACTGTGTCGTCCCCTTCACCAGGGGGAGGGAGAAGTCCCGCCCCCTCTCCCTGATTCTCCGGGAGTTAGACGAACTTTCGGCCCAAGGGTACAAAGAGGTCGTTCTCCTGGGGCAGAACGTTGACGCCTACCTGGATCCTGAAAAGGGGGGCGGTTTCGCAGACCTCCTGGAGGTTGTCGCCCAGCGAAGCGGGGCCTCCTGGATCCGTTTTCTCACCTCCCATCCTTCCAAGTTTTCCTTGAGAATCGCCGAAGTGATGGCCCGAAACGACAAGATCTGCCGCGCCCTCCACCTCCCCTTTCAGGCCGGATCGGACAGAATCCTCTCCCTCATGAACAGAGGCTACTCCAAGGCGGAATACCTTTCCCTCGTCAAGGCCATCAAGGAAAGGGTTCCCGACATCGCCATGGCCGCCGATATCATCGTGGGCTTTCCCACCGAAAGGGAAGAGGATTTTCTCGAGACCATGGAGATCGTCGAAGAGGTTCGTTTCGAGAACATCTTCTCCTTTCTCTACAGCCCCCGGCCGGGAACGAAGTCTTCGAAGATGGAGGACGATGTTCCCCCCTCCGTGAAGGGGGAGAGGCTGATCCGCCTCCAGGAAAGGCAGAAGGAGATCCAGCTTGAGGAGAACCTCAAGAGAATCGGGTCGGTCCAGAGGGTTCTCCTGGAAGAGAGGAACCGGAAGGATCCCTCCCAGACCGTCGGAAGAACCGCAGGAGGACGGGTCGTCAACATCCTGGGCCCCTGCGAAACCGGGCAGTTCGCCGACATCCTGATCGACGGCGCCGGTCCCCACAACCTGAAAGGGCGCATCCCCCTTTAAGATTTCGCAACCCCTCTGAAGGGAGATTCCGTAGCGAAGGTGGAGATTCTCAAAAACGAGGGGACGAAGGCTGGATAGACTCGTTTCTCTTTCGCCCTGGAAGGGTCTCAGAGACGGTTTCTCGCCCTTTCGATCAGTTCCCGGGCCCCTTGGGAAAGGCTCTCAGAAACGGCGGTCCCCGCCATGAGCCTGGCGATCTCGGCGACCCGCTCATCTTCGGCAAGGGAACGGACCGTTGAGAAGGTTCTCCCCCCCCTCTCCTCCTTCTCCACACGGAAGTGGTGATCGCCGAAGGCGGCCACCTGGGGGAAGTGGGTGATACAGAGGATCTGGTGATCTTTCGCCAAACGGAGGAGCTTCTCGCCAACCCTCTCCGCGGTTCCTCCTCCAACACCACTGTCAATCTCGTCGAAGATGAAGGTCCTCGAGGCCTCCTCCTGGGAGAGCAGTTTCAGGGCCAGCATGATTCTCGACAACTCCCCTCCCGAGGCGACTTTGGAGAGAGGACGGGGGGTTTCGCCGGCGTTGGAGGAGAAGAGGAACTCGGCCTCCTCGGCCCCGGTGGGTGAGAAGGGTTCCACGGCGGTCATCTGGACCTTGAAGAGGGGGCTCTTCATCCCAAGCTCCTGAAGCTCTCCGACGATATGCTCCTCCAGGTAGGAGGCCCTCTTAAGGCGCAGAGATGTCAGCCGTTCCGCCAGCTCCGTCCAACGCCGCTCTCCCTCCCTTCGACGTTGAAGGGACTCCTCTCGGTCGAATTCGAGGCTCTCCAAGGATTTCATTTCCTCTACGGCCTCGCCGAGCCTCTTGCCCATCTCCGCCTCTCCACCGTATTTTCGGTAGAGTTTCTCCAGCCGCGCCAGGCTCTCCTCTGTCTCTTCAAGCTCCTCGGGAGTGTAGTCGATCTCCCCCAAGGAGAGGGAGAGACGGGAGGCGGCGTCCTCGAGTTGATGGCGGAAGGTGGCCAGCTCCTCCCCCAGCTCCTCCCACTCCTTCTTGAAGGGGGCCAGGTGGGCCAGATTCTTCTCAACCGGCCCGAGAAGTTCCAGAAGACTCGGCTCTCCCTCTTGGATGAGGTTCAGAGACTCCTGAAGGTTTCGCACGATGGTTTCAGAGTTCTGAAAGACCTTCTTCTTCTCCTGGAGGACCCGGTAGTTCTCCTCCCTGAAGTCCAATCCCTCGAATTCGGCGATTACGTAGCGGAGATACTCCTCCCGACGCCCCCGCTCTTTTTCCCGCTCCTCAACCCTCTTCAGGGCCGCCTCGGCCTCCCACACCGAACGGCTCGCCCCGTCGAGATCCGCCAGAAGGGAGAGGTGCTCCTGGGGGAGGTCCAGCAACTCCCTCTGGGAGATTCCGCTGGCCAAGTTTCTCTGATCGTGTTGCCCGTAGAGGGAGTAGAGGTAGGGCGCCAACTGCCTGAGGAAGGGGAGCTTGAAGGGCTCGTTGTTGATAAAGACCCTCTGCCTCTCGTCTTCGTAAAGCTCGCGGCGGAGGATGATCTCCCGACGGTCCTCCTCATCTTCGAAAAATTCCATGAGCGGAGGAAGGGGGCGGTCAAACCGGAAGTGCCCCTCAATGGTCACCCTGTTTTCGCCGGTGCGGATCAAGGTCTTGTCGAAACGCTCCCCTCCGAGGAAGCGGAGACTGTCCATGAGAATCGATTTTCCTGCGCCGGTTTCTCCGGTCAGTACGTTGAGACCGGGCTGGAAATCAACCTCCAAATCCTGAATGACTGCAAGGTTCCGGATTCGGAGCTTCTGAAGCACGTTTTTTATTCCACCTTGATCGGCGCCACGTAGGTGTTGGCGTTGAGCCTCCCCCACCCGAGGTAGATGTCGATCCCTGGGAAGAGGGCTTTGTTGACATCGTCGGAGCCGTACTTGAGGATCTTGAAGATCTCTTCGGCCGTCAGAAAGGGCTTGAGAGATCGGATCAGCCCGACCACACCGGAGGCAACCGCCGTGGCCGGAGAGGTCCCCGTCACCAGGGCATACTGCCCGTTGGGAAAGGTCGTCATGATCATGTGCCCTGGAGCGGCCACTGCAACTTCGGGCCCATGGTTGGAGAAAGAGGCGTGTAGATCGTTCTCGTCCGTGGCGGCGACGGCCAAAACGTAGGAGGAGTAACGGGCCGGGTAGCAGACCGATCCTTTCCCCTCGTTCCCCGTGGCGGCCAAGATGACGACATCCTTCTCATAGGCATACTTGAGGGCGTCTTCGAGAATGATCGAAGGCTCGTCGGCCCCAAGGCTCATGTTGATGACCTTACACCCTTCGTCCACGGCCCTACGGATCGCCAGCACCAGGTTGCTGTAGTTCCCCTTCCCATCGGCACCCAGAACCTTGTAGGGGATAAGGCGGCAGTTCCAGCAGATTCCTGCAACTCCCTGCCCGTTGTTCGTGGAAGCGCCAATGATCCCGGCCATAGCGGTTCCATGCCCGTTGTCGTCGATGGGGTAGGCGTTGTTGCCGACGAAGTTGAACCCGGCGTCCAGCTTGTTCCTCAGATCCGGGTGGTTGTAGTCGGCTCCGGAATCGAGGACTCCGATCTTCACCTCTTCCGAACCCTTGCTGAAGGTCCACGCGTCGACGACGTTGATGTCCGCTCCCGATTTGGGCTGCACCACCGTCCCATCGGTGAGGTTCAACGTCTGACCGTGGTTGTAGAGGTAGAATTGGTAGAGGAAATAGGGGTCGTTGGGAACTTCCATGGCCCTGACGACAACATCCTTCTCCACAAGCTCCACGGCGGGGTTGTTCCGCAACTGCTCCATCAGGTCGTTGAGGGGAACCAGGGAGTCCTTCCCCTGAAAGCGGTAGACATTATCGTAGAGAGGCTCGATCTCCGCAAAGCCGGTTGACTGAAAGAGAGTCTTCACGTCCATTCCGGAGAGAACCGGTTTCAGCTTCACCATGAGGGATTGGGGTTCGGAGTCGTTCCCGGAGGGGCTCTTCAAGGAGTCAACGTAGGAGATGCTCTTTATGCGGGCCCGGAGGCTCGACTTGCGAAGCTTCTCCACCCGGTGGTTTGTTCGGCCCAACAACCCGAGGCCCAGGAGGGAGACAACGGCGAGGACGCTCAGGATCAGGATAGGGTTCTTTCTTTTCATCGGGGCCTCCTTAGAAGATATAGCTCAGGGAGAGTTCCATCCCCCAGGTGTTGATGAGAGAGGCTTCGGCGGTCAGGCGAAGGTAGTCCTCAAAGTCATAGGAGAGACCGGAAACGAGACCGGGAACGAAACGGTTTTTGATCTTCAGATCCTCTTTGCCCGAAAGGTCTTCGATGGTCTCGGTTCCTTTGATCTTTCCAAAGCTCTGCAGGAAGCTGAACCCTCCGTAGAGAAGGAGGCCGTTGTTCAGCTTCTTTCGACCGAGAAGGTCCACCGAGACGGCTCCGTAGGTAGGATCAGCCTTGAACTGACCCTCTACTATGCGGAGGGTCACCTTCCAGGATTCCGAAGAGGGCATGTAGAGGTCCCCCCGAATGCGCCCACCAAGCTCGAAACCACTGAGCTCGAAGGGGAAAGCCTCCGCCGCAGCCCCCAGGTAGAGGCCCCTCTTGGAGAAGGAGGGGGTCACGATGGAAAAGGGAACCTTCGTGAAGGTCACAGGATCCTTGACGCTCGTAAAGTCGATCCCGCCTGAGAGTGAAAAGGTGTAGGTCTCATCGACCTCCACGGAAGCGCTCAAAGCCAGTACCGAGTTACGCACCGTGTTCTTCGCATCGGTGCTTTTAAACTTTATCGGTACCGCCTTATAGCTTCCCTTGGCGCCCACGAGAACCTTAAGATCAGATGCGGCCGCGGTGAGGGGAAAGAGAAGTATCAACAGGAAGATGTAAGCCTTACGCATGCAACCTCCTTTTCGCAGGGGGATCTTCTATACTTTCTGTTTCTGTCTACTCAGTCAATGAAACGGAGCCTTTGGCCGTTCAGGACTTCGCCAAAGAGAGAAGGACCTGAAGGCGCCGCAGAGTCTCAAGGGCCTTATGGAACTCCTCTACGGAGACCTCTCCCTTGAGCCCCTTCTGAACGGTTGCCTCCTGAGCCCTCTTCTGCTCTTCCAGTTCTCTCAGGCTCAGCTCTCCCGCCTCGACAACCTCATCGGCCAGGATCGTGACCTTATCGGGAAGAACATCCATGTAGCCCCCGTTCACGAAGAGGGAACCCCTCTCGGTCCCCTTCCGGAACCAGAGCTCGCCCATCCCGAGGAGAGAGAAGAAGGGGGTGTGCCCGGGGAGGATTCCCACATAACCCAGCTTGCAGGGAACCTCAACCTCTTCGGCCTCTTTGGTCAGCACGACCCTCTGGGGGGTTACGATCTCGAGCTTCATTAGAGGGTGGCTCCCAGTTGACGCGCCTTCTCCTTCGCCTCTTCAATGTTCCCGACCATGTAGAAGGCTTGCTCGGGAAGGTGGTCCCACTTCCCCTCGCAGAGTTCCTTGAAGCCCTGAACCGTTTCGGCGATAGGAACGTACTTGCCGGGACGGCCGCTGAAGACTTCGGCCGCGAAGAAGGG
>JAMOAD010000380.1 GCA_023621955.1 Acidobacteriota bacterium | reverse complement strand
GAGACCCCGCCCCAAGTTCCGGTAACCGGGACGAGCCGATAACCTTCGGCCTTAGTGAAAACAATCTTCAGCTCTCTTTTCATGATCTTCCTCCACCGTACCATTGTTACTCGAACCCGCTTCCTTTGTCAACGGGAAGGGGTTCTCCCACTTTGGGAGGCAACGAAAAAGGTCCCTCTCCGTTGACCCCCTCCTCTTCCTCCTGGTATCCTCTCCAAGGAGGCGTCTATGGGAGAGGATACTGTTCGTTGCCCCTGGCCCGGGGTCGATCCCCTGTACAGGAAATACCACGATGAAGAGTGGGGGGTTCCCCTCCACGATGACCTCAAGCTCTTCGAATTCCTGGTCCTCGAAGGGATGCAGGCGGGGCTCAGCTGGAGTACGGTTCTTCGGAAGCGGGAAAACTTCCGCCGGCTCTTCGCCGGTTTTGACCCCGAGAGGGTCGCCCTCTTCGATTCTCGAAGAATCGAGCTTCTTCTCCAAGACCCTTCGATCATCAGAAACCGGCGCAAGGTCGAGGGCGCAGTAACGAACGCCAGGGCCTTCTTGAAGGTGAGCGAGGAGTTCGGCTCCTTCGACGAATACATCTGGCGTTTCGTCGAAGGTCGGCCGCTGATCAACCGGTGGGAGAGCCTCTCTCAGCTTCCGACGACCTCCCCGGAGTCGATCCTTCTCAGCAAAGATCTTGTGGCCAGAGGCTTCAAGTTCGTCGGCCCCACGATCTGTTACGCCCATATGCAGGCGACGGGGATGGTCAACGACCACCTGGTCTCCTGTTACCGCTACAGGGAACTCCTCTGCGGCGAATGCCGTTCTGTGTTATAATTCCAATATGGTTGAGCAGATTCTTTACCGATCACTCGCTCCCGATGTGGACCTCTCTCTCCCCCTAGCCCTCTACGAAGAAGCAGGTTGGATCACCACTGCCGAGAAGGAGAGGGAGACCGTTTCGGCCATCCTGAAGGGGAGCCTCCTCTTTCTCGGTGCCTGGAAGGGGGAAAAGTTGATCGGTATGGGGCGGGCGATCTCCGACGGGGGAAGCGACGCCTACATTCAGGATGTCTTTGTCTCCGCCCCCTACAGGAACCGGGGAATCGGTGCAGGGATCGTCAGCACCTTGGTTCAGAAGTTACGGGAGAGGGGAATCGGTTGGATCGGACTCATCGGCGTTCCCGGGACGGAACGCTTCTACCGGGAGCTCGGTTTCCGCCCTTTAGAAGGGCATATCCCGATGAGATGGGAGGGTGGTGTTGACGGAAAGCCTTGAGATAGGTTCGCTGAACCCTCTCCGCCTCCCGGACCGTTCTCTCCTGGAGGGGTACTTCTTCCGGTACCGGAAGGCCCACTGTGAGTATAACTTCTCCACCCTCTACACATGGGATGGAACCAACCGGTACCTCTGGAAGGTCTACAAGGGGAGGCTTCTTATCTACACCGTGAATTACGACACCCTCATCATGCCGGTGGGGGAGGACTTTTCGCCGAAAGAGCTCCGGGAGATCTCCGACGCTTTCCGCCTTCAGGGAAGCCGTGGGGGGTTCCTGCTGGCCGACAAGGAGTACGTTCAACAGCGTCAAGGTGAGCTTGAAGCCCTCTTCTCGCTTGAGGAGGATCGAGACAACGGCGACTACGTCTATCTGACTGAGGAGTTGGCGGAGCTCAAGGGAAGAAAGTTCCACGGGAAGAAGAACCTTCTCAACCAGTTCCTCAAGGAGTACCCGGACTACTCTTTTCGCCCGGCCACATCCGAAGACGGAGACCTTTGCGTGGCCCTCGCGGAAAAGTGGTGCCGGGTCAAGGTCTGTGATCGTCCGGACTTCGCCATGGAACTCTCGGCGGTGAAGCGTTCCTTCGATGCCTTCGACGGGATCGGCCTCGGGGGAGTCCTCCTCTTTGTCTCCGGAGTTCTGGTGGGCTTCTCCCTCTACAGTCGGCAAAGAGAGGACATGGTGACAGTCCACTTCGAGAAGGCGGACCCGGAAGTCAAAGGCAGCGCGCAGGGGATCAACTGGCTTACGGCGAAGCAGCTGAAGGGGCAATGCCTCTACCTGAACAGGGAGCAGGATATGGGGCTGGAGGGCCTCAGACAGGCAAAACTCTCCTATCACCCGCGCTTTCTCGTAGAGACCTACCGTCTCTCTCCCCGAGGTTGAAGGAACTTTTTCTCTCCTCTCTCCGTCTTTTAGTGTAGTTATGAACAAGGAGGAGACCATGAAAAGATTGTACCGGAGTCGGAAGAATAAAGTCATTGCCGGCGTTTGCGGAGGCGTGGCAGAATATTTCTCCGTAGACCCGACCCTCATTCGTTTGGCGGCGGTTCTCATCTTCTTCATGGGAGGAGCCTCTCTGATCGCCTACATCATCGGGTGGGCCTTGATGCCCGTCTCCTATGACGGGGAAGAGGGCGTCGTGAACGGGGAGGTTGTCAACGTCGAGAGGAGCGGAACCTCTAACAACGGGAAGAACGGGACTCTGATCTTCGGCATCATCCTGGTCTCCCTGGGGTGCCTCTTCCTCCTGGACGAAATCTCTTTCTTTAACCCCTTCTACCGGTGGTTTTGGCACCACGGGTGGGAGATTGCCGTCTCCTTGACCTTCGTGGGCGTCGGGGCGGGCCTGCTTCTCAAGTCGTCCCGGAAGTAGGCTCCTGCTCACGGTTGTCGCTCATCTCCCGGAGGAGGGAAGCCACCTCCTCCTTTCTCTCCTCCGGGACGAAGAGATCGAAGGTTCCCAGCCCATCCAGAGAGACACCGCAGAGAGAGCCGATCGCCTCCTGTTCGGCGAAGAAGGGGATCCCTTCCGACTGAAGAAGGTTTTTCACGATCTCCCCTTCCGGTCCCTGAGGAAAGGAGGCTAACCATACGAAACCGGGAATCCTTGAACGGGTCCTGTCTCTCTTGAAGAACACTCTTATTCCCCTCCCCAGGAGAGGAAGTTGACGAGAACCTTCACCCCCTGCTCCTTCGAGGCTTCGGGGTGAAACTGGACTCCGAAGAAGGGGAGACCCTTCACCTGAAAGGACTCCAGGAGGCCTTCGGAACTGACAGCCAAGGGGACGAGCCTATCCGCCGCCGGAGTCGGGTCGACCCTCTCCGAGTGGTGTTCGAAGAAGGATGTTCCCTGAGAGATCCCTCTGAAGAGAGAGTTCCCGTCGAGGATGTCGATCCTCTCGTCCCCTCGGTGTAACCTCTCTTCCCGGTAGACGCGCGCCCCGAAAAAGTTGGCCAGGAGCTGATGGCCGTAACAAACCCCCAGGAGAGGAACCTTGACCTTGCCGAGAAATGCGATCAGCTCCGGAGCGTACTCCCTCTGGCCGACCATCTTCTCCGAGCCGGTGAGGATCACCGAACCGTAGCCCTCCGGGAAGGGTCCCGAGTCTTTACACTCCAGCAGTGTAGGGGTGACTCCCAGAGAGGCGGCGGCGGTTTCGAGCCAGGAGCGGTAAGGGGGGAGCGGCTCCTTCAGGATTGTCCCATCGTAACAATCCACTAGGAGCAGGGGAAAGAGGTTTTTCATGGAGGCCTCCATTAAAAAGTAAAAGAGTATACCACTCTCTCCGGGAGGGGAACAACTCTTGCCTCTCTTCACTTTCAGGGCTATAGTTGATAATCCGCCGAAAGCGGTGAAGCTCCTCGGCGGAATTCTTCCGGAGGTGAACCCTTGTTTGAGAAAGCAACCTATAGCAACCGCCGTCAAATGTTGCGGGAAAAGGTCGGAAACGGTCTGATCCTTCTGCTGACCAACGGAGAGAGCCCCATGAACTACCGGGACAACACCTACCGTTACCGTCAGGACAGTACCTTCCTCTACTTCTTCGGTCTCGACACGCCTGGACTCGAAGGAGTCCTTGACGCCGAGTCCGGTGAGGAGATTCTCTTCGGTGACGAGATCACCTTAGACGATATCATCTGGAGCGGCCCTCAGGCGAGCCTGAAAGACCGCGCCGGAAGCGTGGGCGTCCAGAGTGTTCGGCCCCGTTCCGAACTGGGTCCCTACCTGCGGGAAGCCATGACGAAGGGGAGGAGGGTCCACTTCCTTCCCCCCTACAGGGACGAACAGAGGAAGAGGATCGAGGAGCTTCTGGGGGTCAAGGGCGAGTGGGCCGAGATCCACCTCTCCACCAAGTTGATCTCTGCGGTCGTCGACCTGAGATCGGTGAAAGAGCCTCAGGAGATCGAAGAGATCGAAAAGGCGTTGGCGACTACCAGGAAGATGCACCTCGCCGCCATGGCCATGGCGAAACCGGGCGTCTGGGAGAGGGAAATCGCCGGTCGGGTCGAGGGAGAGGCCCTCTCCGGCGGAGGGGCCGTCGCCTTCCCGGTGATTCTGAGCGTTCACGGTGAGACCCTCCACAACCACACCCACCGTAACCGCTTGGAAGCCGGAAACCTTCTCATCAACGATTCCGGAGCGGAGACCGAGGCCCACTACTCCGGGGATATCACCAGGACGATCCCCGTGGGGGGAAGTTTTACGAAGATGCAGAGGGAGATCTACGACCTGGTCTTGACGACCCAAAAGAGGGCTATCGGCGCCATTCGTCCTGGAATCCCCTTCCGGGAGGTCCATCTTTTGGCGGCCAAGACCATCGCCGAAGGCCTCTCCGCCATAGGCCTGATGAAGGGAGACCCCGCCGAAGCGGTGGAGCAGGGTGCCCACGCCCTCTTCTTCCCCCACGGCCTGGGTCACATGATGGGCCTCGACGTTCATGATATGGAGAATCTAGGGGAGAGTTATGTCGGTTACGGTCCTAAGTGGCAGAGGAGCCGCCAGTTCGGTCTTGCGGCCCTCCGGATGGCCAGGGAACTCGAGAAGGGCTTTGTGGTCACCGTGGAACCGGGGCTCTACTTCATCCCCGCCCTGATCGATCAGTGGAAGAGAGAGAAGAGGCTCGAAGCCTTCATCGATTACAAAGTCGTCGAAAAGTATAAGGCCTTCGGGGGCATCCGCATCGAAGACGATGTCCTTGTTACCGAAGGCGGCTGTCGGATCCTGGGAGAGCCGATTCCCAAGGAACCGAAAGAGCTGGAAGAGATCGTCGGACGGGGACTTTAAGCCCCGTCCAACGGCTCCCCGAGGGGGTCAGCGTTTCTCCGTTGACTTCAGGTAACGGAGAAACTCCCCCTCTGTGGAGAAGATAAACCAAGTCTTATCATCAAAGGTCTTCCGGTAGGTCTCCATGGTTTTCATGAACTGGTAGAACTCCGGGTCTTTCCCGTAGGCGGCGGCGTAGATTCGTGAGGCTTCGCCGTCGGCCTTTCCCCGCAGTTCCTGTGCCTTCTTGTAGGCTTCGCTCTGAATCTTCTTCAGCTCACGCTCTTTCTGGCCGCGGATCTCCGCGCTCTGTCCGTCCCCTTCCGAACGGTACTGGGCGGCGATTCGTTTCCTTTCGGCGATCATCCTCTCGAAAACCTTTTGTTGAACTTCATCCACATAGTTGACTCTGCGGATTCTCACATCTTTCAGCTCCACTCCGAACTC
>JAMOAD010000369.1 GCA_023621955.1 Acidobacteriota bacterium | reverse complement strand
GGAGATCCGTCATACTCTCGCGCTTTTGTCGACACTCCTGGAGTATGGTATACTCAATAGATATTTCACCGCCTTTTCTTAATACAAGGGAGATTGGGCGGGCACAGTTTTTATACGATTTCCTCGGAGGATACATATGGAAGTATTCACGGCTGGCCTCATGGCCCTTACCTGGAAACAGATGGTGATGATGATCGTCGGCGCCCTTCTCATCTACCTCGCCATCGCGAAGGAGTACGAACCGACCCTTCTCCTTCCCATCGGCTTCGGCGCCCTCATGGTGAACATTCCCCTCTCCTCGGCCCAGGAGACTCTGGACATCCTCTTCAAGGCGGGGATACTCACAGAACTCTTCCCCCTGCTCATCTTTATCGGCATCGGAGCGATGATCGACTTCACGCCCCTTTTCAAGAACCCCAAGCTTCTCCTCTTCGGAGCCGCGGCACAGTTCGGGATCTTCTTCACCATGTGTATGGCCTCCCTCTGCGGCTTCAACCTCAAGGAAGCCGCGTCTATCGGAATCATCGGCGCCGCCGACGGCCCCACGTCGATCTACGTGGCCACCAAGTTCGCTCACAACCTTCTCGGGCCCATCTCGGTGGCGGCCTACTCCTACATGGCCCTGGTTCCGATCATTCAACCGCCCGTGATCAAGCTCCTGACAACCCAGAACGAGAGACGCATCCGCATGGAAAGCCACGCCAAGAGCGTTTCGAAAACGGCCCTCATCCTCTTTCCCATCGTTCTGACCTTCCTGGCCGGCATTGTCGCCCCTGTCTCGGTGGCCTTGATCGGTTTTCTCATGTTCGGCAACCTCCTGAGGGAGTGCGGCGTCCTGAACAAACTCTCCAACGCCGCCCAGAACGAGTTGGCCAGCATTGTCACCATCCTTCTGGGAATCACCATCGCTTCCACCATGACGGCGGAAAAGTTTCTCACCCCCTCTACACTCCTGATCATAGCTATGGGCTTGGTGGCCTTCATCTTCGACACCGCCGGTGGAGTCCTCTTCGCCAAGTTTCTCAACCTCTTCCTGAAGAAGGGAAAGAAGTTCAACCCCATGGTGGGAGCGGCCGGCATCTCGGCCTTCCCCATGTCGGCCAGGGTGATCCACAACCTCGGCCGGGAGGCTGACCCCTTCAACTACCTGCTCATGCACGCCACAAGCGCCAACGTAGCGGGACAGATCGGTTCGGTTATCGCCGGCGGTCTGATCCTCTCCCTGGTCAAGTAAGGAGGATGGGATGCTTACTCACGAAGCCTTTACCGTTTTTAAAGAAGCGCTCAAGGTAACCCTGAGCGGTATGGCGGGGATCTTTATCTTCATGTTCATCTTCTACCTCGCCGTTCTGACCATGGACCGTCTCTTCCCCAAGAAGATCGAAGAAGACGATTAAGCGATAGAGAGACCTTCCGGCGAGGGGGTTCCCCCTCCTCCGGAAGGTCTCATCACCTCACGGCCTTAAGCGCGTAAACCGTCGGGCCGAAGAGGAAGGAGTTGAGAAGGTCGATGTTTTCGTTCTCATCCTTTCTCTCGGGAGCGACCTCTCTGAGCCTCCTGTCGGGAAGAGACCCTTCGACGATCTCCACCCGCGAAAACCCCGCCCTCTCACAAAGGTAGCGTAGAGCCTCCGGATGGACCGGGGTCCGGTGGGAGAGATCGAGCAGGTAGATCTGAGAGAAGGAGAACCAGGAGAGGGGGTTGACGGTTTCCAGAATCACGACACCTCCGGCCCGTACCTTTCTGAAGAGCCAGGGGATAAGCTTCTCCACCATTGCCGGGGGAAGATGCTCGATCACCTGGGAAGAGAAGAAGCCGTCTGTGCCGCCATCCTCCAGTGTCGAAAGGAAGGCGAAGAGATCGGCCGTAATGGCCTTCAGACCTTTCCTTTGGGCCTCCCCCGCCATTCCCGAGTCGGAGTCCACGCCCAAAGCCGTCCTTCCGCTCTTTTCCAGCAGTTCAAGGAACTCACCCCTTCCGCACCCCAAGTCGACGACGACCCCCCGGGGAGGGAAGAGCTCCACGTAGGAGGCTAAGGCCTCAAAGGTCTCCTCCTCCCTTCGGAACCTCCTCTCGAAGGCCAAGTACTCTGCCTTCTCCAGGGGTTTTTCCAGGGCCTCCCGCTCCTCTGGAGTCAGGGCTTCCCCTCTCTCCAAGGATTTGCGGATCCTGGCCAGGGTCTCCCTCAGCTCGAGAAACTCGGTCATCAAGAGGCGTAGATCTTGATAGAATGCGGATAGACGCTCTATCTGCCAGGAGAGGCTCTTGAACTGAAGGGTAAAGTGGTTCGAAGAGAGAAGGTCCCACTTCCTGTCCCGGGTCTCCATGAGTTCGACGTTCAGCCGACTCCAGGCCTGAAAGAGCTCTCCGCTCTTCTCCCCCACGCCTCCGGGTAGGGAGGCCAGGGTCTCGCCGATCTCCCCCTGAAGGCGTTCAACCCTCTCGAGCAGGGCCCGCTCTTTGGCGTCCTGCTCTTCGATAGCCCTTCTCAGACTCATTTGGGGGGATCTTTCTTCTCGGGGTCTTTCTCCTCCCCGTGCATGGCATCCTTAAAGCTTTTGATACCCTCGCCGACCCCTTTGAAGACCTCGGGAATCTTCCGAGAACCGAAGAGGATCACGACGATGAAAACGATGATTAAGAGTTCCGGCAAACCTAGGGATCCGAACATGGCAACCTCCGTGAGAATTATACATGAGCCGGCCGAAGAGGACAAACACGGCTCAGGCTTCCGCCCAATTGTTTCCCCAGTGAAGATCGACGGTCAAGGGGACACTCAGAGGACCGGCGTTCTCCATGCCCGCCCGGACGATCCCCTCCAAACGGGTCCGGTCGACCGCGGAGGGAACCTCGAAAACGAGTTCATCGTGAACCTGCAGGACCATCCTGACCCCCGGCTCCTCCCTCCTCAGTACCTCATCAAGGTCGATCATCGCCCGCTTCATCAGGTCCGCGGCGGTCCCCTGAACCCTGGTGTTCACGGCCATCCTCTCCCCTTGGAGCCGAACGTTCCTGTCCCGACTCTTCAGCTCGGGAATCTCCCTCTTGCGTCCGAAGAGAGTCTTCACGTATCCCCTCTCTTCGGCGCCGGCCAGGGTCTCCTTCACAAACTCCCGGACCCCGGGGTACCTGTCGAAGTAGCCGTCGATGAACCGTTGGGCCTCGGCGTGGCTGATTCCCAACTCCCGGGAGAGGGTGTGGGCCGTCTTCCCGTAGAGGACGCTGAAGTTCACGACCTTGGCCCTTCTCCTCTTCTCCTCCGCCGACAAGAGGGTTCCCGCGAAGAGGCGTTCCGCCGTGTGAAGGTGGATGTCTTTCCCCTGAAGGAAGGCCTCTATGAGGCTTGCGTCCCCGGAGAGATGGGCCAGAACCCTCAGCTCCACCTGAGAGTAGTCGGCCGAGAGAAAGGTATAGCCGGGGTCGGGAACGAAGGCCTCACGGATCTTTCTCCCTACCGCGCTTCGTACAGGGATGTTCTGAAGGTTGGGATCGCTCGAAGAGAGCCGTCCCGTCGCGGCGACGGTCTGGTTGTAGGAGGTGTGAACCCTTCCTGTCTCCGGGTTGATGAGGAGGGGCAGGGTCTTGACGTAGGTGGATTGGAGCTTCTCCAACTGCCGGTAGAGGAGGATCTTCTCCACCACCGGGTGGAGCCCCACAAGCTCTTCCAGGACCTCCCCGGCCGTAGAGGAGGCCTTCGCCTTCTTGGTCTTCTTCAAGACCGGAAGGCCTAGCTTCCCGAAGAGAATCTCCCCGAGCTGTTGGGGGGAGTTCAGGTTGAATTCCGTCCCCGCCACGATCCGAATATCCTCTTTCAGAGCGGAAATCTGTCCCTGCAGACTCTCCGAGAGGGTGGCGAGCCTCTGGGGATCGACCCGGATCCCGTTCCTTTCCAGCGTCGCCAACACGGGGATGAGGGGCCTCTCCCAGCGGTCGTAAAGGTCCAGGAGTTCCTCCTTCTCCCCCAGGGGGATCAACTTTTCCGCCAGCCGAAGGGAGATGTCGCTGTCCTCGCAACAATACTCCGTCACCCTGGGAATCGGGACCCTGTCAAGGGTGATCTGCTCCTTCCCCTTCCCGGCGAGAGCCTCGTAGGGAATCTTCCGGTAGTCCAGCAGGTCGAAGGCCAAGGAGTCGAGGTTGTGGCTCCTCCTGTTCGGGTGGAGAAGGTAGGAGAGGACCATGGTATCCCACCGGATTCCTCTCAGGGGAAGGGAGGCCCTCTCGAGAACCAGAAGATCGTACTTGAGGTTATGTCCCACCTTCTCCACGGAAGGGTCGGCCATGAGGGGAGCGAGGATTTCCACCGCTCTTCCACGGTCTATCTGGGGTTCGCCGGTCTTATGGGCGATGGGGATGTAGAAGGCCTCTCCGGGCTGGAAGGCCAGGGAGAGACCGACCAGGTTCGCCCGAATCGGATCTGGGCTGTCGGTCTCCGTGTCCAGGGCCACCCGCCCCGTCCGACGGGCCCTCTCGACCAGTGCGCCCAGTTCCTGAGGAGAGGTGACGCTCTTATACGCCCCCTTCTTCTGCCCCCCTTCGCTCCCTGGGGATAACTCTTCCAGGAGGGAGTTGAAACCGTACTTGTGGTAGAACTCCCTCAGACCCCTCAGGTCGGGCTCTCCCGCAATCAACGTCTCCTCCGGGAGGGGTAGGTCTCGAACGACGGGAGTCAACATCCGGCTGATCCGAAGGTTCTCCAGGCTCTCCTCGATCTTCTTCCTCAGCGCCGGCCGTTCGATCCGTTCCAAACCGGAGAGGAGGTCGTCCAGGGTGGCAAATTTCTGCAGGAGGGCGACCGCGGTCTTCTCTCCGACCCCCGCCACTCCGGGGATGTTGTCGCTGCTGTCCCCTTCCAGGGCGAGAAGATCGGGAATCTGTTCCGGAAAGACACCGAAGACCTCCTTCACCTTCTCACGGTTGAAGAGGATCTCCTTGCCAGGGTTGTAGACGTCAACCCCCGGCTCTACGAGTTGGAGAAGGTCTTTGTCCCCGGTGACGACGACCACCCTCCACCCGAGTCCTTTCCCTCTGGTCGCCAACGTCGCCAGAACATCGTCGGCCTCGTAGTTCTCCAGCTCCAGAACCGGAAGACCCGAGAGGGAGAGGTACTCCTTGATAGGAGCCATCTGGACATGGAGGTCCGGTGGCGTCGGCGGCCGGTTGGCCTTGTAGAGCGGGTAGATCTCGCTCCGGAAAGTCTTCCTCCCGACGTCGAAGGCGACGGTGATCCCCTGAGGGGACATCTCCCGAAGAACCTTGGAGAGCATGGTGATGAACCCGTAGAGGGCGTTTGTTGGGAACCCCTCCCGGTTGGAGAGCCTCCGTATGGCGTAGTAGGCCCTGTAGATCAGGGAGTGTCCGTCGACCAAAACCAGCAGGGGGGGGGTCACTGCTTCACCAGGAAGCGGCCCCGGCCCAAGCGGCCCTCCCGGGAGAGAACCTCCACATCGATCCAATAGGGGCGGCTCTCTTCGGAGAGAACGATCAT
>JAMOAD010000116.1 GCA_023621955.1 Acidobacteriota bacterium | reverse complement strand
TTTCGCGGTTAGAATTCCTGCGGACACGCCGGTTGAAAATCCTGAACCGCGAACAACGCGAACAGTACGAACAAGGAAGGCTACAGGGGACACTCCTTTTTACTGAAGGCCTCTTCTTCCTTCACGGCTCTCAGTTCCCACCCTGGAGGAGAGGGGAAACTCTCCTTGGACTCTTCCCCGAACCGCTTCGGATCTACAGGGGACACTCCCTCTTTCTGGACTCTAAGGCCCTTTGAGGGCGGAGAGTCTTTTCCGTTAATAAGGGGAGGCGAAGGATCTCCTCTCCCTGTTCTCAGGACGCCGCCGCCTCGTGAACGTCGCCTTGGGCGCTGGACGGGCATCGGCTCCTGTCGCCGTTCTGGCCGCTTCGCAGTGGAAGCGATGATCTATGTCTTGGGGGATCTCTTTCAGGAGAAAGCGCTCGATACTCCTGAGAGCCTCCCTTTCACTGGCACTGCAGAAGGAGATGGCGATTCCTGAGGCGCCGGCCCTGGCGGTGCGGCCGATTCTATGAACATAGGTCTCCGGCTCTATGGGAAGGTCGTAGTTGATCACATGGGAGACCGAATCGATGTCAAGGCCCCTGGCCGCAATATCCGTGGCTACGAGGACCCGGATTCTCCCCTCTTTGAAACTGCGTAAGGCTTCGGTTCTGGCTCCCTGACTCTTGTTTCCGTGGATGGCTGCGGCGGCAATGCCCTTGTCTTCAAGTTTTTTGGCGACTTTGTTGGCCATATGCTTCATCTGGGTAAAGACGATGGCTCTTTCCCACCTGCCCTTGGTGAGAAGTTCGGCGAGAAGGGCGTCTTTGTTCTTTCCGTCTACGAAGAGAACCTTTTGAGCGATCTTTTCGACGGCAGGAGACTCCGGAGTGATGGTGATGTGAACAGGGTCTTGAACCAGAGTCCTTGCGAGTCTGATCACTTCCGGCTCCATGGTGGCGGAGAAGAAAAGGGTTTGGCGGCGGGAAGGGAGTAGGGCGATCACCCGACGAATGTCCGGGAGAAAACCCATGTCCAGCATCCGGTCGGCTTCGTCAAGGATGAAGGTTTCGACGTTTTCAAGGGAGACAAACCCTTGGCCGATCAGGTCGAGAAGCCTTCCAGGGGTGGCGACGAGAATATGGAGCCCCTTGTTCAGGGCGGCTGTTTGAGGGTTCTGCCCGACCCCTCCGAAGATCACGGTATGGCGGAAGGGGAGGTGACGGCCGTAGGAGGAGGTGGAATCTCCGATCTGGGCGGCCAGTTCCCTTGTGGGGGCAAGAACGAGGACCCGGGGTCTTCCCTTGAGAAGCTTCTCGGGTTTGCCGGCGAGGAGCTGTAATATGGGCAGCATGAAGGCGGCGGTCTTCCCTGTTCCGGTTTGGGCGCATCCGATCAGGTCCCTCCCCTGGAGAAGGTGGGGGATGGCCTCGCTCTGAATGGGGGTGGGAGAGAGGTACCCGGCTTCGGCGACGGCTCGCTGAAGTTCGGGCAGGAGACTGCGGAAGACTCCCTCTAAAGAGGGTGTGGAGTGCAGCTCCGGCGTAGTCTGGGGTGTTGTTGTGTTTCGGTCTTTCAAATCTGTTCCTTTGAACCTTGGATTACCCGTTATGCTTTCAACGGGAGGAGTAAAAACCTCTCCCGTATCGATTTGTTCCGGAGTGAAGAGAGACTCAGTGGGTTAAGAGTGAATTTGTTCCTTAACAGACGCTTCTCTATCCCTTACCGTTGTTTCGGGTTATAGGTAATAATAACCCCCTGAGGGCTCTTTGTCAAGTTAGTGAGAAAGGGGTCTCAGAGGATCCGGAAGAAGCTCTTCTTCCCGACCTTGAGAATCCGGGGTTGGTCGAGGGAGAGGAGCGCCTGAAGGTCCGAAGCCTTCTCTCCGTCCAGGGTGATCGCGCCGGACTTGGCAAGCCTCTTGAGCTCTGCGTTGGAGAGGTCAGGGAGGGCCGTGTTGAGGACCTGCAAGAGGGTGGGGGTCCTATCGGGAGAGTGAACCTCTGGGAGTTCATCGGGAAGCTCCTTTTTCGAAAAAACCCTTAGAAACTCTTCAACCGCCTCTTTCCCCTTCCCTTCACCCCAGAAATCGGAGACGATCATGCCGCCCAACCGGAGCTTCAAGTCCCGAGGGTTGCTCTTCCCCGAGGAGGCCGCCTCTTTCATCTCCTCGATCGCCGTGGGCGTCAGATCGGTGAGGAGTTCGTAGTAACGCCACATCAAGTCATCGCTGATGGACATGACTTTGCCGACCATCTCCGAGGGGGAGTCCTGAATGCCGATGTAGTTGCCTAAAGACTTGCTCATCTTATGGACTCCGTCCAGACCCTCCAGAATCGGCATGGTCAGTATGGTCTGGGGACGAAGGTCAAACTCCTTTTGAATCTCCCTTCCCACGAGGAGGTTGAACTTCTGATCCGTCCCCCCGAGCTCGACGTCGGCCTTGAGGGCGACAGAGTCGTAGGCTTGAAGGAGAGGGTAGAGAAACTCATGGAGACCGATAGGGATTCCCGCCTTGTACCGCTTCAGGTAGTCGTCTCTTTCGAGGATTCTGGCCACGGTGTACTTGGAGGTGAGGCGGATCATGTCTTCCAGGTTCATTTGGCCCAACCACTTGGAGTTGAACTCGACGACGGTCTTCTCGGGGTCCAGAATCTTGAAGACTTGGCTCTTATAGGTCTCGGTGTTTTTCAGAATCTGCTCTTTCGTCAGGGGGGCGCGGGTCTTGTTCCTGCCGGTAGGGTCTCCGATGAGCGCCGTGAAGTCTCCGATCAGAAAGACAACCCGGTGGCCGAGGATTTGGAAGTGGCGCAGTTTGCGCAGGAGCACCGTATGACCAAGGTGGATGTCCGGAGCGGTGGGGTCGAAGCCGGCCTTGACCGTCAGGGGGCGGTTTTCTTTATAGGATCTTTCCAGTTTCTCCAGGAGTTCCTCTTCAGGGATAATCTCCGCGGCTCCTTTACGGATCAGTTCCCACTGCTGGGCGGGTGTCTTAAAGCTCATGGGCGGCCTCCTCAAGGCTCTTCATGTCAGAGATGGAGAATGTCTTGATCTCGCGTCCGATGGGTTGGGCGATTCGACGGATCAGGTTCGTCAAAACCTTCCCTTCGCCGACCTCAACGAACCGCTCGACCTCTTCTTTCTCCAACAGGTTTCGGCAGAGGGGGTACCAGAGGACGCTTGAAACAACCTGCTTCTTCAGGCCTTCTCTCGCCTCGTCGGCCTTCCTGGAAGGGAGGGCGTCCACGTTTCTCATCACCGGAAAGAGGGGATCCGCAAAGGGCAAACCGTTCAGGTCGACCGCGAGTCTCTCCTGGGCGGGTTTCATGAGGGAGGTATGGAAGGGTGCGGAAACCTTCAGGTAGACGTACTTCTTCGGTTGAAGCTTATCCAGAGCCTCCTGAACAGGGGCCTTGGAGCCGGCTATCACGAGCTGTTCATGGCTGTTCCAGTTCGCGACTTCTACGACTCCATCGATCGATGACAGGACCTCCCGAATCCTCTCACGGCTCTCTCCGATCACGGCGGCCATGGTGCCTTCCCCAAGGGGAACCGCTTCCTGCATGTACTTTCCCCTCTTCCTGACCACCGAAACGGCGTCGGAGAAGCGGAGGGTGCCGGCGGCGGTCAAGGCGCTGAACTCTCCCAGGCTGTGGCCGGCGGCAAAGTCGGGTCTCTTTTCGAGAAGCCTGTAGACGATGTAGCTCACTGTTAGGAGGGCGGGTTGCGTGTTTTCCGTCTTCTGCAACTCCTCTTCGGGTCCCTGAAAACAGATCTTACTCAAAGGAAGCTTCAGGCTCTCTTCGGCCTCTTGAAAGAGCTCCCTGGCGAGAGAACTGTTCTCGTATAGATCATGGCCCATTCCGACGTTCTGGGCTCCCTGACCTGGGAAAAGAAAGGCTGTCTTCATCGTCTCCTCCTGGTAGTGAAAAGCTCATTTTATCGTTCCCTCCACCCTTTGTCAAACAAGGCCTTCTCAGGTGTCGAGAGAGAGAAACCGAAAAAACCGGAGAAATCGATGGAGGGCGCAGGAAGGTGGTCCTTTTCGACTTGGGAACGTGACGAAAAATGATGATTCTTAGAGGTACTCCTCCAGGGTCCGTTCAAGGGCCGGGATGGCTTTCGTGGAGAGCTTGTCCATGATTGCATGGTGCCGGGGGGAGAGGAAGAGCCGGATCGTTTTGGCTCGGCTCTCGAAATCCGTACTTCCCCCTTCGAGAAGGTGCGATTGGAAGGGGACGACCCTCTCATCTTTCGTCAGGATGAAGACCGGGTCCTGATTCTCTTTCCCCCTGGGAGGAATGTCGAAGAGGATGTCATCGCGGAGTAGACAGGTCCCACTCAGTTGGGAAAGCCTTTCGCAGAAGATCTCTGTGAAGCGGAGGAGGCCGCGGTCACATTTCTCCTTGGCCCGTGTGCTCAAAGGGCCGAAGAGCCTGTCGTGGAGGGCGCCATGCTCCTTGCGGTCTATGGAGAGAAGCCTTTTATAGGGTGTTCGAAGGGCCAGGAAGCGGAGGATCCTCTTGACCTCTTTCGAGGAGGAGTATCGGGAAATCTTGTCAAGAATCCCCACCAGAGAGGGGGTAAAGAGGAGAGGAAAAAGTTCCTCTTGGTCGATACCGGAGTCGAGAACCGTGGCGATGGCGCGGTTGAACATGGCATGGAAGGAGCGGACCGTGTGGTGCCAATAGACGACGGTGAACATTTGGAAGCGGACGAGGGTGATGTTCTCCATGGAGGCGATCCCCTTCCAGGTGACACCGATCTCCCCGTGGGCCTTGGTCTCTCCCTCTTGGGGGGTGAGAATCCCCACCAGAGAGGCGAGGAACCTCTGGAAATCGATGTTCGAGGCGTATTCGACTCCCCCGTGGTAGGCGTCTCGGAGGAGGTAGTCGGTCTTGTCGGCGTCGATAGGGCCGTCAAGAATACGACGGACCATCTCCCAACCAGGCTCTCGGGGTAGGTTGGAAGGCTCTCCGGAGACCAACCAGAGGAGCCGTGGAATATCGACTTCCGGCCAATCCCTCTGGAGCCACTTTTCGAGGGGGGGGGTGGAACGGAGGCTGGGAGGGAGAAGCCCGGCCATGCCCTCGCCGGTGATGAAGCGGGTGAAAAGGGTTTCATGGGAAGGGACATCCAGAGTCTCTTCGACGGCATGGCCGAAAGGGTGCTGGGCGATGTCGTGGAGAAGAGCGGCCGCCAGGGTTGTGGCATAGTGGGTGACATCGGTGAGTTGCCGGAAGGAGGGGAGGGTGGAGATGGAGAGAAGGGAGTCGAGGTAGCCGATAGCGTTGGAAAAGACTCCCAAGGAGTGCTCGAACCTTGTATGAACCGCGGAGGGAAAAACGTAAGAGGCGAAGCCCAACTGGGGTACATGACGGAGCCTCTGAAACCAGGGGTGGTCGACCAGGGAGGCGACCCTGTTGGGGAAGACCACGTTTCCGCTTAGGGAGATTCTGAGGTTACGAGAGGAACCGTGGGGGTCCAGCTCTCCGTAGAGAGAGGATGCGGA
>JAMOAD010000203.1 GCA_023621955.1 Acidobacteriota bacterium | reverse complement strand
GCTCCGGGGACGATCTTCGGGTCGGCGCTCATGAAGCCTTCCACGTCTTTCCAAATCTCTAACTCTCCGGCATCCAAGGCGGCGGCCAGAATCGCCGCCGTGTAGTCGGAGCCGTTTCGGCCGAAGGTTGTTACCTTCCCCGATGGCGTCAACCCGTAGAACCCCGTGATGATTGGAACCGTCTTCTCCGTGAGAAGGGGGAGAATTGTCCGCTGTGAGTTGATCTTCAGGTTCTCCATGTCCGCGGTGGCGCTGTCCCAAAGGAAGTCGTCGGTGAGGATTCCGACGTTCTCGGAGTCGAGGGCCAGGGATTTGAGTCCCCGCCCGTGGAGGACACCGGCCAGGAGAAGGGCCGCCAACCTCTCACCGTAGCTGGCCACAGCGGCCTTGACGGAATCGCTTAGCTCTCCGGTATAGGCTACGCCGAAGAGGAGGCGCTCCAGCTTTCGGAGTTTGAGCTGAATCTCTCCGAGGGTTCGTCCCCGGGCCGGAGGTGAGGGGATCGCCTCTTCCGCCATCTTTCGGTGTCTCTTTTCGATCTCGTCCAGAGCAGGCAGAACAAGGCTCTCCGAGACGAGAGCCGATTTGAGGGCGTCCATCAGCAGATCGGTGACGCCGTAGACAGCGGAGACGACGACGACGGGTGGGAGACTCTCCTTTTCGATGAGGCCCGCCGTGCGGATCAGAAAGGAGGGGTCTTTGAGGCACCCTCCGCCGAATTTCATGACTTTCATCTTCTCACTCCTCTCTTCAGACCAAGAGGCCTTCCGCCGCCGCCAGTTCCGCGTTCAGAAGGCAGGTGCCCGCGGCGCCGCGGACAAGGTTGTTGACCAGGAGAAAGAGGGAGATCCTCCCCTCCCGGCATCGGATTCTTCCGACCGTGACGGCCATCCCCCTGGCCAGACCCTCGCCGCCGGCCTCCCTGTCGAGACGGGGTTGGGGGCGGTCCTCCTCCGGGCAAACCACCAGGGGGTGAGGGGGGGCCGAGGGGAGCCCGAGCCTTTGGGGAGCGCTTCGGTAGGAGCTCAGAGCCTCGGCGACGTTCTCCTCGTCGGCCTCCTCTTCGGTCTCCACAACCAGGCTTATCAAATGACCATGGGTGACAGCTGCCCTACAGCATCGGGCGAAGAGAGACCAGGGAGCCGAGAGAACCCCTGTCGAAACGAGGGGCCCCAGGATCTTCCGACTCTCCCTCTCCATCTTCTCCTCCTCCCCTGGGATGAAGGGTATCAGGTTGTCGAGAATCTGCAAAGCCCCGACCCCTTTTCGACCCGCTCCCGAGAGAGACTGGTAGGTGGAGGCGACTACGCCGCGGATTCTCCACCTCTCTAGGGGGCGGAGGGCCGAAACGACCCCTGCGGTGGAGCAGTTGGGCCCGGCGACGATGAAGCCGCCGTTAAAAGCCTCACTCTGCCGTTTCGCCAGCAGGAGATGGTCGGGGTTGATGTCGGCCATAAGAATCGGGACGTCCGGGTCTGTACGGTGGCAGGAGGCGTTGGTGAAGACTCCCACTCCCCGTTCGCGAAGACGGGATTCGACCTCACCGGCCTGAACCGTCGGCAGGGCCGAGAAGACGGCACGGACTCCCCGGGAGGCGAGGAGATCCGGATCCGTGGGGAGAACCCTCTCTTCTGAGAAGGGAATCGCTCTTCCTTCCCGGGGGAGAATCTCCGAGAGAGTCTTGCCGATAGAACGTGGGGATGCGGTCAGGGCGACGACCCGGAAGAGGGGATGATCCTCCAGGCGGCGGAGGAACTCCAGCCCCACGAGCCCGGTGGCTCCCATAACGGCAACGGGGATTCTCTTCATGGTTCCTCCTGTACGGTCCATCCGGAACTGGCTTGGGCGGGTTCGAAAGTGGCCCTTACCAGCTTCGGCAGGGTTCCGGCGAAGGCGACGTGGTCTTTGCAGACCACCAGTGCCCCCTCTACTCTCTCCAGGGGAAAGCGTGCGACCGCTTCTTGGAGGAGAGCCGGGTCGGAATCTTTGATCGTGTTCCCCAGAGCCGTCGCGGCGGCGTCGGCCAAGGCTCCTGAGGAAGCGACTACCGTGGCCGCGTCGGCGCACCCGAAACTCAGGGAGTGGCCTACGGTCCCCGAGGAGGTGCAGAGGGAGAAGATCCCTTCCCTGGGCGGGCATTTGAAGGCCAGCCCCTTCACCGGGGAGGAACCCGCAAAGAGCCCAACCAGCAGCGGAGTTTGAAGGGACATCACGATGTCCCCTCCGTTGTCGACGACCGCCTCGCAGGCTCCTGCCATCAGAGCGGCCTCAACCGCCTTTTGGGCGATGGCCCCAGCAACGGCGGCCATAGGCCCGACTCCGAAGAGGCCTGCCGCTTCCGCCATGGTCTTGACGATCTCCGGAGCGTCTTGCTCCACCTCTCTGGGGCGGAGGGAGTGAAGGAACCCCGGATCTCTGGCGATGTACTTTCTGAGCAGAAGCTGTTGGTCGAGAATCTCCCTCTCCATGAGGTCTAAGAATCTCTCCTCCCAGGCCATGAGGGTTGCGAAGGTCGGGTCGTGGTGGATTCTCCTCTTCTTCATCGGATCACCTCCGGATGAAGCGCTCCCAAGGGACAGAGGTCAAGGCAGAGACCGCACTTGAGGCAGCGGGAGGGATCGACCTCGAACACCCCTGAGGGGTTGAAGGAGAAAACCTTTCCAGGACAGACTCCGATGCATTGACCGCACCGGATACATTGGGCCTCGTTCCATAACCCTTGGGCGGTCGTGCTCTGGCGAGAACCTTCCGGGAGAGGACGCTCCTGGAGGGAGAGGGTGGGGGAGGAGGTGGGGAGGGTTTCTACGGGGGAGGTGAGGAGGAAACCGCCCTGGGAGATTAGCTTCTTGAGGCTTTGGGCGACCTCTCTGGCCATGGGGAGGCTGCTCATGGAGGAGGCGGGAACGGTCTTTCCCTTGAGTTTAACCCTTCCGGACTTCAGTTCGCGGTAGGAGAAACGCCCGACCACGGGCTTGTCCCTCCTGGGGGAGCTGTAATCTATGGCGTCTGTGAAGAGCTCATCGTCGGAGATACCGGTGGCTTGGGCCATTTCCGCGTCCAGGATGGGGATGGGAATCCCTATCCCCACGAAGAGGGAGACTCCGTAGCCGGGGAAGAAGGCGGCCCTCAGGAAGCGGCTGTTCATTCCCCGTAACTCCCCCTTGACCATGAGGGTGCCGAAACGGCTCGCCGGGTTGTGTTGGGTCCCCGGACCCAGGACATAGCCGATTCCGCCTCCGAGGAAGATCCTGGTTCCCAGGCCTATAGTCCGGTAGCCGGGATCGTTGGGGAGGGGGGAGAGCTCTCCGGCGCCGGAGTAGGTCAGGTTGGCGAAGGAGGGGAGAAGCTTCCCCATATAGGTGTGGATGGCTCTGGTGGAACCGTTGACGGCGGCGTTGTAACACTGGTAAGAGTTGCGTGGGTTGAGGAGAATCGCCTGGTTGAGCTCCTCCAGGGTAAAGGAGGTGATGATCTCTTTGCGTGGGTAGCAGTCGGTTCCCTGGGAGAAGGCCTCAAGGGTGATCCTTCGACCTAGGAGAAGGTCTTCTATGACATGGGCCCCTCCGTAGACCGGGTTCTTTCCAGGAGCCTCTTGGGTCGCTCCCAAGTAGGCGTCCACGGCCGCGAGGCCTGCGTGGGCCTCCACTCCGTTTAGGAGAACCCTTGTCATCCTGATAGGGGGGTCGGCATGGCCGAAGTTTAGGAGCAGACCCGAGGAACACATGGCGCCGAAGGTTCCGGTCGTGACGACATCGACCTTGCGGGCCGCCTCTTCCGGCCCCTCCTCGGTGACGAGGCGGGTCATCTCTTCGGCGGTGAGAACGGTGGCTCTCTTTTCGGTGATTCTTTGGTTGATCTCTTCGAGACTCTTGGTCATGGAAAGTACCTCCGATGAAGGAATAGGGTCAGAGCGAAACCTGGGGGCATCCCGAACGCTAACCCCTCGTTGGGAGGGATCCGCGCTCGGGCATCACATGATCATTCCGGAGGTGAAACGTAGATAGTCTTTCATGGCCGTACCTTCATTACAGGAAAGAGGGAGGGTTGTCAAGAAGGGGGAGGAAACAGAGCCGTCCAGGGGTTCGCCTTGACAGAAACCGACCCCTTGGGGTACTATTTCCACTAGCTTCCGCCCTTCCGGACGGATTGAACATGAGGAGAGTGCCATGACACAACTTCAAAAAGCCCGCCGTCAGGAGACGACGCCGGAGATGGAAAGGGTGGCCGCGAAAGAGGGCCTTCTGACCGTCGAAGTCCGTCATCAAATCGCGGAGGGGAAGGTGGTCATACCCGCCAACGTCAACCATAAGAATCTCGAACCTATGGGGATCGGCGAAGGGATGACAACGAAGATCAACGCCAACATAGGGACATCCTTGGACTTTCCCGATCAGGCCAGGGAGATAGAGAAAATGGAGACCGCCGTCCGTTACGGGGCCCACACCATCATGGACCTCTCCACAGGCGGTAAAGTCGACGAGATCCGCCGGCAGATCCTCTCCCGTTGCTCGGTTCCCCTGGGAACGGTTCCGATCTACCAGGTGGCCACCGAAACGATCGCCAAGAGGAAGGCGATCGTGGACATGAACATCGACGACATCCTAGACGTTATCCGCCGTCAGGCGGAAGATGGAGTCGACTTCATGACCATCCATGCCGGGTTGACCCTGCATGCCGTGGAAAGGATCAAGAAACAGAACCGTCTCATGGGAGTCGTCTCCAGGGGCGGGTCTTTCTTGACGGCTTGGATCATGAAGAACCAGAAAGAGAACCCTTTCTATGAACACTTCGATAAAATCTTGGATATAGCCGAAGAGTACGACGTCACCATGAGCCTGGGAGATGCCCTAAGGCCGGGTTCACTCTACGATGCCACCGACCGCCCTCAGATCGACGAACTAATCATCCTGGGAGAACTCGTTGACCGTTGTCGGGAGCGGGGTGTGCAGGTGATGGTGGAGGGGCCTGGCCATGTTCCCCTCGATCAGATCGTGACCAACGTGAAGCTGGAGAAGAGACTTGCCCATGGGGCTCCCTTCTACGTGCTCGGCCCGTTGGTGACCGATGTGGCTCCCGGGTACGACCACATCGTTGGAGCCATCGGGGGCGCCATCGCCGCCTCGGCCGGCGCCGATTACCTCTGCTACGTCACCCCCGCTGAACATCTGGGCCTTCCCGGTCCCGACGAGGTGAGGCAGGGGGTCATAGCCTCGTTGATCGCCGCCCATGCCGCCGACATCATGAAATTCCCCGGGCGGGCCCTCCAGTGGGATGACAAGATGTCCCAGGCCCGTAGGTCTTTGGACTGGAAGGCACAGAGGGAGCTCGCCATCGATCCCGATCGATTCGATGAGATCAGGAACAAGTACAAGAGCTCTTCCGACGCTTGCTCCATGTGTGGAGACCTCTGCGCGCTGAAGATCGTCGACGAGTGCTTCGGCATCAACAGAAGCGGTTACAAGAAACAACTCTGAAGAGGCGAGCCTTGAGAGGGGGCCCGGCGGAGGAACGATGATGAAGGTGATCTTCCACGGCGTCCGCGGGAGTCGTGCCTGCCCGGGTCCCGAGTA
>JAMOAD010000024.1 GCA_023621955.1 Acidobacteriota bacterium | reverse complement strand
CCGAGCTGAAAGCCCTCATGGTTGAAGCCGACTACGAAAAATACATCCAGGGCTGAGGTCCCCCTTAATGCGCTACTTTCCACAAAACTCCGAAGATATACGGCAGATGCTGGAGACCATCGGGGTCTCCTCCGTTGAGGAGCTCTTTCACCGGGCGATTCCCGACAGCAACCGGTGCTGTGAGCCCCTGAAACTCGCTCCCGCCCTTTCGGAACCGGAGATCGCCCGCTACTTTCAAGAGAGAGAGCGGGAGAACCTCTGTTCCGGTTACACCCTCTTCCTCGGAGGGGGGTGCTACAACCACTACGTTCCGGAAGCGGTCAACGCCCTCAGCTCTAAGGCCGAGTTCGTCACCCCCTACACACCCTACCAACCCGAGATCTCCCAGGGAACCCTCCAGGCGATCTTCGAGTACCAGACCATGGTCTCCTCCCTGACCGGGATGGAGTACTCCAACGCCTCCCTCTACGACGGTGCCACCGCGGCCGCCGAGGGAATCCTCATGGCCTGGAGAATGACCAAGAAGACCCGTTTCCTCGTCGCCCGTTCCGTCCACCCCGAGTATCTGGCGACCATCCGCACCTATGTAAGGAACTTCGGTCTGGTCGTGGAGCTCATCGACACCGATGAGTTCGGCATGGTTTGCCCCTTGAGCTTCGAGAAACTTTACGACGAGAGTGTCGGAGCCGTGATGGTGCAGTCCCCCAACTTCTTCGGCGTCATCGAAGAGTACGGTTGGATCAAGGAGAAGATCGGCGAATCCAAGTGCTTGCTGATCTCCGTCACCGCCGAAGCCCTCTCGTTGGGTTATCTCAAGTCCCCTGCCGCCTGGGGGGCCGATATCGCCGTTGGAGAAGCCCAAAGCTTCGGCCTCTACCCCTCTTTCGGGGGACCGGGCCTTGGTTTCTTCACCACCAGCAACAAGAAGTTCCTCTGGGAGATGCCCGGCCGCGTCGTCGGTGAGACCGTGGACACCGAGGGAAAGACGGGTTACGTCCTGACCCTCTCGACCAGGGAACAGCATATCCGCAGGGAACGGGCCACTTCCAACATCTGCTCCAACCAAGCCTGGTGCCCCGCAGGGAACGGGCCACTTCCAACATCTGCTCCAACCAAGCCTGGTGCCTTACGAGGGCTTCGATCTTCCTCTCCCTCATGGGTCCCGAAGGACTCAGAGAGGCGGCCCTTCAGAACCACAGCAAGGCCGTCTACGCCCAGAAAGAACTGGAGAAACGGGGAATCCCGTCCCGTTACAAGGGCCCCATCTTCAACGAGTTTGTGGTCCTCCTCAAGGATGCCCGGAAGGTTCAGGAACGTCTCCTGGAAAAGAAAATCGTCGCGGGCATTCCCCTCTGTTGGTTCTTCCCCGAAGAGACCCAGAGCCTGCTCATAACCGTCACCGAGACCAACACCAAGGAAGAGATCGACCGGTTGGTCAAGGAGCTGGAGGCTGCCAATGGCTGAAAATAGAGATAAAATCGTCGAACCTCTCATCTTTTCCCGCTCCGGGAGCGGAAAGGTCGGTTACTCCCTTCCCCCGCTGGACGTCCCCGAAGCGGCCAACCTCTCCCCCGAGCAGCTCAGGGAGAAGGCTCCCTTGCTTCCGGAGGTCTCGGAGGTGGAGGTCGTCCGCCACTACACCAAGCTCTCTCACCTGAACTACTCCCTGGACGAAGGCTTTTACCCCCTCGGCTCCTGTACGATGAAGTACAACCCTAAGATCAACGAGAAGGTCGCCTCCCTGAGTGGGATGCTTCTCTCCCACCCCTACGCCCCCTACGGGCTTGTCCAGGGGAACCTGAAGATTATCAAAGCCTTGGAGGAGGCGTTGAGCGTCCTCACCGGCCTCCCCTACTTCACACTGATCCCCTCCGCCGGAGCCCATGGGGAGTTAACCGGAATGCTTTTGATCCGGAAGCGGTTGGAGAAGAACGGCAACCCCCGGAAGATCGTACTGATCCCCGACTCCGCCCACGGGACCAACCCCGCCTCGTCCCACTTCGCCGGATACGATGTCAAACAGATTCCCTCGGGCCCTGAGGGGTACCTCTCGGCGGCCACGGTGAAAGAGAATCTCGACGGTGACGTCGCGGCCCTCATGATGACGAACCCCAACACCCTGGGGATCTATGAGAAAGAGATCAAGGAGATCGCCGAACTGCTCCACAAGAACGGCTCTTACCTCTAC
>JAMOAD010000338.1 GCA_023621955.1 Acidobacteriota bacterium | reverse complement strand
A
Organism: Acidobacteriota bacterium; assembly: GCA_023621955.1. GTDB lineage: Bacteria > Acidobacteriota > Aminicenantia > JAMOAD01 > JAMOAD01 > JAMOAD01. The sequence continues at coordinate 5,622 of JAMOAD010000338.1, read as the reverse complement.
GAGAGAAGGGTTGAGAGGCGGAAGGGGAAGGGAAGAGGATTTAGGGAGTGTCCCTAGTAGGTTCTAGTAGGTTTCAAGGAGAAAGGTAGGAGGAGGAAGCACGTAAGAGAGAGCAAGCCAGAAAAAGGGAGTGTCCCCAGTAAACCGAAACCTTTTCAATAGAAAAACGTATAAAAAAGAACAGTTTGCGGAGGTGTTCATGAAGAGATTGTCCCTGCTTATGGCGGCACTACTCCTCTTTTCCCTGGTCCTTTCGGCCCAAGAGACACAGGATCTCGTGAAGGCCTTACAGGGGTCACCGGATTCGAAGGCCTATCCTAACGCTCAAACCCTGATCCTCTGGGAAAAGAGCGACGTGGAGGTTCGTGAGAGCGGTCTCTCCCTTGTCACCCGGGAGAGCTTCACGAAGGTTCTCACAGACCAGGGGGCCCAAGAGCTCAAAGCCCTCCTCTACGGCTACGACCCACTTTCCGCCTTCGTTGAAGTGAAAGAAGCCCAGATTGTCCGTAAGAGTGGAACCGTTGAAAAGGTCGACCTTTCCCGTTTAGCAGACTACATCGCCCCGGCCCGCATGATCTACTGGAACGCCAGAGAGAAGATTCTGCCTATCGGTAGGTTGGAACCCGGCGACGCCGTATGGGTAAAGAGCTTTCAGAAGGGTTTTACCTACGCTCTTCTCCGCCAGGACAACGACCTTGACGAGGCCCGGTATGCTCCCCCCATGAAGGGCCACTTCTACGACATCGTCCCCTTCTACGGCCCCGTGCCGATTCTCAGGAAGAGCTACAGGATCTCTCTCCCCTCCACGAAGCTACTCCAGTACCAGTTTTACAACGGCGAAGCCGAAGTTTCGGTCCGTCGGGAGGGGGACAAGATGGTCTACCTCTGGGAGAAGAAGAACCTCCTCCCCTACCCCCTGGAGGCTGCTATGGTAGACCTCTCCGACGTCGCCCCCAAGCTTCTTCTCTCCACCTCTCCGGACTGGAAGGCCAAATCCCTCTGGTTCCATAAGGTCAACGAAGACTTCGGGTCCTTCGAGGCCGACGACAACATCCGCGCCAAGGTTTCCGAAATCATCAAAGGGAGCAAGGACGACAGCGAAAAGATCTCACGGCTTACCCACTGGGTCGCTGAGAATATCCGTTATTCCGGCCTCAACATGGGAACCGGTGAGGGATACACGCTCCACAAAGGGACAATGATCTTCAGAGACCGTAGCGGCGTCTGTAAGGACAAGGCCGGGATGCTCATTACCATGTTAAGGGCCGCAGGTTTCGAAAGTTACCCCGCCATGACCATGGCGGGTTCGCGGATCGAGACGGTCCCAGCGGATCAGTTCAACCACTGCGTCACCCTTGTCAAGACGGCAAAAGGGTACCAACTTTTAGATCCAACCTGGGTTCCTGGAGTCAGGGAGCTCTGGTCTTCCGCGGAACAGCAACAGGAATACCTCATGGGGGTCCCGGAAGGGGCCGATTTGGCAACAACCCCCGTCAGTCCCGCGGAGAACCACTACCTTCGTTTCAAGGTTCGCTCCCGGCTTCTCCCTGACGGCACACTCCAGGGCGCCCTCTCCATCGAAGGAGAGGGTCAGAGCGACAGCTCCCTGAGGCGTTTTCTCTCCCGGGGACTCCGCTTGAACTGGAGAAACGGCCTGGAGTCTCAACTCCTCTCCCTCTACCCATCCATGAAGATTCTCTCGATCTCCTATCAAGACCCCGAAGACATCTCCCTCCCCATCCGTTTCAGACTGGAGTTCTCAATCCCCGATTACGCGCAGTTTCAAGAAAAGAGAGCTTTTCTCAAGCCCTTCTCATCCCAGCTTCCCTTCTCGGGAGCCTTCAACGCGGAACGGTTCAACCTCGGCCCAGAGATCCGGAAATACCCCTTCAAGGTGCGTTCGTCCCAGCTCCTCGAAGTCGACGAAGAGATGGAACTCCCTCAGGGGTACACTCTTGAAGAACGATCTAGGGATGGAAAGGTCGAATCTGCGAACCTTCGCTTTTCCCAAAGCTTCTCCCAGAAAGGAAAGTTGCTGAAGATCGCGAAAAGTTACCGGCTGGGCCTCAGAATCTGGCCAAGCGAGGAGTGGCCTTCCTTTAGAAAGGCCCTGCAAGAGTACAAGAAAGCCAACGAAACACTCTGGATTCTGAACAAAGGAGGTCGTTCATGAAAAGGACCACCAGAATCTCCCTCCTCTTCCTTCTCCTCTCTCTCTTCTCCCTCTCCCTGAGAGCGACAGAACCCGACGCCCGCTACCTCTCCTTGGAGGTTCGGTACACCCTCCAAAACGACGGCTCCTGGACTCAGGATGTCTCCCGTTCGATCAAACTCCTCTCCTCCGCCTCCTTCAACGACCTCTTCGGGGAGAGTTTTCTCCTCTATAACCCCAATTTCCAGAAGCTGACAATCCTCAAATCTCAAACAACCATGGCCGACGGCACTAAGGTTGAGACGCCGAAGAACGGCTACATCGACCAGCTCCCCTTCGAGGCACATGGTTTCGCAGACTTTTCCCAGCTGAGGGAGATGGTGATCTCCCACACTGGACTCGAGATCGGAGCCGTTATCGATCTCTCCTACAGAATCGAAACATCCGCCGGGTTTCTCCCCTACTTCACGGTTCAGGAGAGCCTCGCTTACTCCATGCCCGTCGAGTCGTTGACGGTCCTCTTCGATACGCCCAGAGAGATCGCCCTAAAGCTGAACACGAGCCTTGGGGAGGTCTCCCGAACAGAGAGAGGGGATCGGATCCTCTACTCCCTGAAGCTGAAAGACCTTCCCCCCACTCCCTATGAAGGAAGCGTTTCCGGGGGACGCCCCCTAATCGTTGCCTCCACGGCACCCGACACGAAGACGGCTTTGGTTCCTTTCCTTACAATTGGAGATATAGGTCCCTCCCTCAAGAGAGAAGCCGAGAGGCTCCTGACGGAGAACTCCTCTCCACAGGATTGCCTTCTGGCCCTTCAGAGCTGGATCGACAGCCGTCTTCAAACGGCTCCTCTCTCGCCGGCTCTCTGCGGCCTTCCTCGCCAGGACGCCGAGAGAATCTGGAGTTCCGGCTATGGGACGCCCTGGGAGAAACGCGCCCTCTTCCTCAAAATGGCCGAGACCATGAAGCTTCCTCACAAACTCTTTTTCTGCGAAGAGTTCGCGGGGTTTGAGAAAGCCCCCACCTTCCTCGCCGCGGAGAAGCTCCTTTTGAGAAGTTCCGGAGACGATCCCCTCTATATCGACCCTCTCTCTTCCTCCTCCCCCCTCTTTCCCTCAGGAAAGGGAGGCCTAAGGCTGATCGACCCCTACACGGGCTCTGCGGAGACTCTCCCCCCGGAACGGCCCCAAGACAACGCCTTGGTCGTCTCCGGGACCGGCTCCTGGTCTCCGACGGTGAGCGACCTCTCCCTCAAGGTCTCCCTCTCCGGAGAGTGGCTCGACTACCGAACGGCCCGCAAGGATGCTAAAGAAGCTGTCAGAAAGGCCCTTGCCAACATTATCCCAGGCTTCCAATGTGAAACTCTGAACCTGACCCGGTTGACCCCTAGGAGCCTTGAAGGGACGGTAACGGCCAAGGCCTCTCTGGCCAAGGAGAACACCCCCAGAAACTATCTCTGGGAGATTCCTTCACCCAACCAGGGCCTCTCTCTCATTGCTCCGCCTACGAGGGCCCTTCCACTCTCCCTGACGCCAACCCTCCTGAACTTCAGCGTCACTCTGAACCTTCCCAAAGGGAGTCTGCCCCTCATGACCCTCCAGGAGAGGTCTGGAAAGAAGTGGCGCTACTCCCTCAAGCAGGAGGGAGAGAGACTGCTGTGGGAGGTCTCGTGGGCTCAGGAAGACTCCCTTGTGACACCTCAGGGGTACAAGCTCTTCAGGGAGCTCTGGTTGCCTCTCTACTCTCTGAAACGGGCGGCTCTGATCCGATTGGCGGAGTAACCGCCGGGATCGGGCTCCTCTCCCTGTTCAACGGAGGGAGGAGCCCTTTCTCAGAGACCCTTCGCCCCCGCCCTCGCAGAGATAAAAGCTCCGTTTACAGTACTTGAGAGTCTGGTCTCTTCCCACCGGAACTTCCCACACAACGAAGAGAGAGCTCGGCGCTTCCGTCTTCTCCACGCTCCACGGGCCTGGGGAAGGTATTTTTACCATACTCAAGGCTCTTATTTTTGTCATAACGGCTCTGCACAGCTGTTTTCAGCGGAACGTCAAAGCTGTAGCCCCGAGATTTTGACAAATAGGCAAGGTCGGGCAGGCCTCCAGCAGAACGCTGAAGAGCTCGGCCGGAAGAGAAGACGGAAACTGCCGGCGGAAGAGGTGGGCTTGTTCAGTTATAAAGAGGGTTCTACCCCTTCCGACCGATACACCCCTTAGGGCAGCGGCTCGAACATTGACCGCAGAGGTAACAGTTCTGGGTGTTCAATTCCGGCGGCTCCCCAGCCTTCAAGGTGTGGAGGGCCTGGGAAAAGCACTCCTTGGTACAGGCTTGATCTGCGCGGCAAGTTTCATGATCGACCCTGATACGACCCGGGGAAAAACGGTGGACTAGGCCCAAAAGGGCGCCTAAGGGGCAGAAGAACCGACAGAAAGGACGGTAGACGAAGAGGGAGAGCAGGAGAAAGGTGAGCAGAATCAACAGGAGGAAGAGGGGGCCGTCGAGGTTGAAGAGGAGGCGGAAGGGGTCAACCTCTCGAAAAAAACGGCGGTGAAAGAGGAGGGGGAGAACGATGAGGCCGGCCAAGACAAGGTACCGGATTCTCTCCAGGAAAAAGACCACTCGGACCGGGAGCTTCAGCCCCCACCTCTCACGGTATAAAAACTCCTGGACTCCCCCTTTTTGGCACACCCAACCGCAGAAGAGGTTTCCAAAGAAGAAGACCACCACCAGGAGGAGGAGAACCCGGATCAGGGGCAACAGCAGGGCCGAAAACCGACCCAGGCCTAAAAAGACCATGAGACTCTCCAGGGCACCGGTTTCGCAGAGGCAACTCCCCTCGTAGAACCCGAAATACCCGATGGAGAGGGCGAGCAACGGGTACCGGACCCAGAAGAGACGGAACCGATAGGCCAGCGCCGCAACGAAGAGAAAGAGGGTCAGCAGGGTCCACCGAAGCGTCCAGGCCTGGCCGATCAGAATCGGGGGCAGAAGCAGAAAAAGGAGGAGGGTCAGAAACCCTGTCCCCCGAAACCAAAGGTTTCTCATTTCCTCTTGATCGTTATGGTCGCCTCGGAGATTCCTTTTCGAGAACATTCACGGCTCACCCGGAGGGTCCCTTGGGAAGCGTCGAGCCGAAGTGTAAGCTCCTGTTCGAAGGTTCCGGTTTCCACCTCTTTCCAGGCACCCTTCTTCAGAATCGTGAGGTCTTTGAGGTCATACTTCATGTCGTCCTGGGAGAGTTCACACCTGCGGTGATCCTGAACTCTTTTCAGAACAACCTTCACCTGCCCGCCCTTGGCGACCGTAGCGGCGGAGGGTTGGAAAGAGAGTTCGCAGGCCCCGAGAATTGAGGAGAGAAAAAAGAGAGAGATTAAAAGAGACTTGAAAACCTTCATCGTCGATCTCCTTGCAACAAAAGATTGTCTCTATAGGATACCACAAAGACCCTACTTGGGGGTAACACTCCCCCCTCA
>JAMOAD010000274.1 GCA_023621955.1 Acidobacteriota bacterium | reverse complement strand
CTCATCGAGAAGGGCGAGGGCCCAGCCTGAACGGAAAGGGAAAACCACGGGGGCGTGGGGAAAGAAAGCCGTTTTCAGGAGAGGGACCGAACCTTGCAGGCTCACGGCGGAGAGGGAGTAGAGGGAGAGAGCCTCCTTTCGGACCACCATCATATGGAGTCCCCCCAGAAGGGGGGAATCGCCTATTCTGAGAAGAGCCTCCCGGCTCCGATCGAGTGTCTGAGAAAAGAGCTGTTCTCCCGAGGGGCCGAGAAGAGAGGCGCCTTGAGAGTCCTGGAGCAGGGTGTAACGATCGTATACGGTTTCCCGTATCTCTTGCGCGGTCAAAGGCAGAAAGGACACCACCAAAAGAAGCAACCAGGCTCTTTTTAAAACACTCTTCATGATCACTCTCCAGGAAGAAGCCATCGGGTCTCGATCTCGATTTTACAAGGTTTGTCCTCTTCTGTCAAAAGGGGGTTCCGCAGAGGGACTTGAAAGGACAGTAACGGCAGGATTCCTGGCTCGGCAGAGCGATAAACTCCCTCCTCTCAAAGATGTCCTGAAGGATCTGCCCCAAATGGTTTTCAAAGATCTTGCAACGGGCTCTCGCCACATCGGGCTCTCTGTTCCTCTCTCCCTGTAGGTTGAAGAGAGAACGCCTGCGGCTCTCCTTCTCTTCCCTCAAGAAGATCAGCCCGGCCGACCTCTCCCCCTCACCCAACTCCCCTCTCCCCTCCAGGAGGAAGAGGTAGAGGAAGAGCTGAAAGCCATACCCTTTGTACCCCTTCGCAAGAGCCTGGATCGCCTCTCTGTAGGGTCGGGGCTCCAACTCGAAGAGAGCCCTCTCCCCGCCCTCCAAGGGATCTTTCCCCTCCTCGAAACCACTCCCCGGGTTCTGAGAGCTTCCACTCTTGTAATCCCAGACCGTGACTCTCCCCTCTTCCCTCTCCAACCTGTCCAGTGTCCCCTTGAGAGCGTACTGTCGGCCACGGTAGGAGAAAAGCCTCTCGTATTTACGTTCCAGCCCGAGTATCTTGAAGTCTCCTTGAAGATCTTCGTGGAGGAAGTCCAGGAGTCTCCTGAGAGCCAACCAAAAACGGGCTCTCTGAAGCCCTTCCCTGGGGTTGAACCCTTGCCTCTGGAAAGCCCCCTCCAGAAGGGGAGTCAAAACCCTTTCCAGCTCTTCCCTCCCCAGATTCTTCCGGCTCTCAGGCTCCCTTCTCTTCTCGTAAAACTCCTTAAGAACCTCATGGAGGATACTCCCCATGAGCTTACCGTCGGGCTCCTCCAAGAGCTCCTCCCTCTCCTTCAGGGAGGCGACACTCTGATAAAAGAAGCTTAAAGGGCAGGAGAGGTAATGCCCCAGAGTCGTGGCGGAGAAGGCCATGTTCGAAAGCCTCTCCATCATCCACTCCCTCTTGGGCACACTCTTCTGCGAAAGGGAGCGGGAGAGCTGAAAGGGAAGAGGGTAACGTCTCAGGGGGGAGGGCGCTCCCCGCTTCTCTTCCTCGAAGAGGATCCTCTCGACGAAACGGCTCCTCTTCTTTCCTCCGCTCTCTTCCCGGTAAAAAAGGTTCACCCTGTGGGCCTTGGCAACGGTGGAGAAGAAGTGGACCGAGAAGAGATCCTCCCATTGTCCGGAGTCCCGCATCCCCAGCGAACGGCGAACGTCCGTTGGAAGGAGGGGATCGCTTTTCCGGCTCTGGGGGAGGTTCCCCTCCTGCAGGTCCAGGACATAGAGATCGGTGAAGTCGAGGGTTCTGAACTCCAGCGGGCCCATAACTTGAATCCCCCTCAAGGGGGTCCCGTCGAAGGGAACCGAAACATTACGGAGCCACTCCCTGATCAGGGAGGAGGGACCCCGGTAGTTCTGTTCCAGAGAAGGGAAGAGCTCCCCATGGGATTCAACGAAGAGGGAGAGCTCTTCGAGAGCGTTCAGGGCCGCGTTCCCGTACTCAAGAACGAAGAGAGGACGGTTCTCGCCGAGTACCCCCTCCAGGGATCTCTTCAGAGAGTCGATCAAGCCCAACAAGGCTCCCTCTTTGGGGGGAATCCAGTGTCGGTGAAGGGACAAGGCGGTCTCTCGAAGCCCCTGAGATTCCAGAAGCTCTCCTAGCTCCCCTGCAAGGTCGAACTCGAGAAAGCCCTTGTCGACCCACCCTGTGTTGTGCTCCTCCAGCCAACCCTCTAGAAGGTGTATGGTTCGTCGAACCAGGAGGTTCTCGTCGTCAGAGGTCTTCACATAGGGATGGCGAAGAAACCTGAGGTAGAGGTCCCCAGGGATTCCCCTCTTCTCTTCTCCCAAACCGAGAAGGATGTCCACGAGTTCGAAGAGGGGGGTTCTCTCAAAGGGGTAAGGAAGGGTGATGTTAAAGGCCGGACCCTGACCCTTCTGATCGCTGAGCCGTGAGACCACCCCCTGAACGAAGGGGATCAGGGAGGAGGGATCCGGAAGGAGAATCCCTACCTTGAGAAGCTCGTCCGCAGAGAGAGAGTTCACCCTCTTATCAAGAAGCGAGGCCAGAAGTGCCATCTCCTCCTCTTTGCCGCCTACGGGGAAGACCTTCATCTCCGGATTCCCCCTCACTTCGCCCTCTTCGTTGGAGGGGAGGTTCAGGTTCAAGTCCTCGAGGAGTTCCCTCTGAACGGCAAAGGGCGAGAAGGGGTTCTCCAGATGGGATGAGTCGGCCTGGAGGAAGAGACAAGAGCCGCTCCTTTTCAGGAGCTTCTGGAAGAGGGCCAGTTCACGACGGTTCAGGGCCTGCAGACCACAGATCCAGAAGAGCTCTTGAGGAGGGGAGAAACTCTCCCTTTGGGCCTCCTCCCCCACCCTCTTGTAGGTGATCCCTCTCGTATAAAGATGCTCCGCCTCCATTCTCTCCGTAAAGGCCTCCGAAAGCCTTGGGAGGAGTTCTATGAAGCCTTTGTAGTCTTGGTGATACTCTCCCAGCTCAACGTACTGGCGGAAGGTCTCCTGGTATGTCTCCGACGAAGGAAATTCAGCCTCCGTGAGGATCTCCTCGAGGGCGCGGAGAAGCTCCACCCCTCTGGGAAAGAAGTCGGAGAAGTTCTTCATCGTCTGGGAGGGGGCACCGAAGATTCCCTCAGGGGAGAGAACCTTCAGCGTCTCCCACAGGGAGCAGACACCCTCAACATGAGTGGCTTTGCGGGATCTGGGCCTCTCCTTCCGGTAGAGCTCTTCAAAAAGGGTATCGGAGGTCAAGAGCTTGGGAGGAAAGAAGTTCCCAGAGACTTTATCCCCCAAGGTCTTCCTGAAGAAGAGAATCGAACGCTTCGTGGGCAGGAGAATACAGTAGTCAGAGAGGTTTTCCTTCCCCCGGGAGATCAGCGCTTGCGCAACTCTCTCCAGAAGGTTCTCTTTCAGGGGAACGTTCACAAGGCTCATCTCTCCACCTCCACGACTTCTCCGCGGTCCAGGTAGAGGAGGACCCCTCGACCAGGCTTCCCGGGAAGAAGGGGTTCCAGGGCCTCGAGATACTCTTTCACCTGCTGAACATTTTCAGGGTGGTGCTCACCGGTTTTATAATCCACAACCACAAACTCCCTCTCTCCGCACAGCAACCGATCGATACGAAGGTAACTCTCCTGGTCTTTCCTCTTCAGGACGACCTCCCTCTCCCGAAAGACCTCCCAGCCGGGAGAAAAGTAGCGGGAGACATCCTCCCGAAGGAGAAATTCCTCCAACCTCGCTTTCTCCTCTCTCTCCAACCCTAGCCTCCAGCACTCCTTCTCAAGAAGCCTTGTGAGGTCCTCTCTTCCCCGAAAGGTCTCAACCCCTTCCAGAAGTTTGTGGAGGCGATTTCCCCGTTCTGTGACCACCCTCTCCTCCCTCCCTTGCCAACGGCCAGGGCGGTAAACAAGAAGGTCCTTATGCCACCGGTATGTGGAGAGGTTCTTGGAGGAGAAACCTCGAGTTTCGTCCTCACCGGACCGGGCTCTCTGTTCCGGCTCTCCAGGCCTCTCAGGCCACTCTCCAAGGGCATATCGGAAGAGATTCTCCTCCAGGAAGGCCCTGCCAAGAAGGGGATGCCTTCTCAAGAGGGTGGGATAATCGGAGAAGGGAGAGTCCTCTTCCGGCTCTTTTTTCGGTGGAGCCTTGGCCAGAACTGTCACCCAGAGGACATCCCGGGGCCGGGTGAAGGCGACGTAGAGGAGGTTGAGCTCGTCGATGTACTCCAAGACCGTCTCCCTTCTCTTCACCCTCCCCAAGGTGGGAGAGATTTCCGCCGCATCGGAGGAGAAGGATCGGCAAAGAGCCTCCTTCTCGTCGAAGTGAAGGTTCTCGCCCCGGCGGGTCTTCTCAGGCCATAGGGGGAGGAAGACCACGGGAAACTCCAAGCCCTTGGCCTTGTGGACAGTCATGAGCCGGATCGAATCGAACCCCTCCGGGAGAACCACCCGTCCCTCCTTGCCCTCTTCTTCCTCCTGGCTCTTCCACCTTTCGAAGAAGGCTCCCAAGGAAGTGATCCCTGCCTCTTCGTACTTTTGGAGAAGATCTCCGAAGGAGAGAAGGAAGGGGGTCTCTTCGGCATGTCCCTCCAGAAGGCGGAACCTCTCACAGAAATCCTGAAAAAGATCGTAGGGGGAGAGGAAACCGACGCTTCGAAAGAGGGGTTCCAGATACTCCCTCCAAAGCTCCGGGCAAACCCTTTGAAAGGTTTTGTAGAGAGGTTCTCCCTTGTCCTCCTCCCTCAGAGGGACCAACTCTTCCGGAGTTCTCGGAGTCTCAGGGGTGACCCCGGGAAGCCTTCCGAAGAGGTTTCCCGAGAGAAAGGCCAGGAGGGAGAGGTCGTCCAAGGGGTGGTCCAGGAAACGCAAGAGGGTGACCAGCTCCCGAATCAAAGGCGTGGAAGAGAGCATCATGCTCTCTTCGGAGACCACGGGGATCCCGGCCTCGTTGAGAACCCTCATCACTCCCTCTCCCTGGTCTTTCTTTCTCACGAGAATGGCCATGTCCCGGTACCTATACCCCCGCCCCCTGGCCTCTCGGATCCCCTCCAGGACCCGCCCTCCCAAGTACCCGCAACGGCTGTCGGAACCGCCGTTCTCATCCTCCTCTTCACCGGCCTGATTCCTCTCTCCCTTCACCTCCGTCTTCGTCTCTATGAAAACGTAACCCTTTCCCCTCTGTTGCTCTCTCCCCGTCTCCTGCTGGACTCCTTGAAAGTTTTTCTCCAGGGCTGCGGCACTCCCGGGAGAGTTGAGAAAGGCCGCCCAGCCGGTCCTATCAAGCCCCCAGAAAGAGTTGTTGAACTCGATGATCCGCTCGCCGCTTCGCCAGTTTTTTCCCAGTGTCTTGGTCTGTAGAGACCCTTCTCCTCCTTCCCGGTTTCTCAGGGCGGGAAGGTTGGCCTCCAGTTCCTCCCTCTCCATGAGCTCGGCCCTCCCCCCCCTCCATCGGTAGATGGCCTGTTTCTTGTCACCGACGAAGAAGAGCTCGGCTCTCTCGTCACTGGAGAGCCTCTCGTCAACCATGGGCGAGAGGGCCTGAAACTGCCTCAGGCTTGTGTCCTGGAACTCGTCGAAGTGGAAGAAGCGGTACTTCTCCGCCAGTTTCAGGTAGAGGTAGGGAAAGGCCTGTTCTTGCCAACTTTGGACCCTCTTGGCCAAGACTAGGCTCAACTCGGCTACGTAGAGATC
>JAMOAD010000382.1 GCA_023621955.1 Acidobacteriota bacterium | reverse complement strand
GCGAAGGATCTCTCCCTGGCCGTCATCGACGACGGGAAAGGGATGGACCAGGAGACGGTCCTGAGGGTTCAGGACCCCTTCTACACGACGAAGGGTTACAAGAAGGTGGGCCTGGGGATCCCCCTCCTGAAGCAGACGGCGCAGATCTGTGAAGGCAGCTTCGACCTTCGCAGTAAGGTGGGGGAGGGAACGGCGATTGAGGTGCACCTGAAGGGTGATCACATCGACTGCCCCCCTCTGGGGAACCTGGTGGACACCGCGCTTTCCTTGATCACAGGCTTCGAGGGCGTCAACGTGGTTTTCCTTTTCAGGACCGACAAGGGGGAGCTGAGGCTTTCAACCGATGAGGTTCGCCAGCAGATCGGGGAGGAACTCCACATGACCCACCCCGATGTCCTCTCCTTCTTGCGCAGCTACTTATCCGAAGGGATCGGGGAGCTCCTCTGAGCTATGGTAAGATAGTGGTCATGAAGAAAGCCTCCCTTCTCCTCCTCTTCTTGACCCTCCTCTCCTGTGCTTCTCCCCGTCCCTCCCAGCAGACCCCCTGGCCGGTTCGAGACAGGGAGGGGAACCTTCGCGGGTACAAGCTTTACCTGCCTCCCGGTGAGTACCGGGGGCTCCCTCTCCTCGTTTACTTCCACGGTGTCGTCTCCGAAGGGTTCTCCCGGATTCCGACCCTCCGGGGGTATACGGGAAGTCCCGTTGAGGAGACAGGGCTCATCGAGTTCTGTCGGCGCCGAAGGATCGCCCTCCTCGCCCCGGAGCCCCTCTATGCCTATTCGTTCTTGGGAGTCTCCGCGAAGGGGTGGCTGATCTCCAAGGAGAGAGACGGCGTCGAGAGGATCATCGACAGGGTGATCGAGAAGGCCGGGCTCGATGGAGGCGAAGTTTACCTGGCCGGAATCTCCGCGGGAGCCGCCTTCTGCCACCACTTGGCCCAGGGGCGTCCGGGGAGGTACAAGGCGATTCTCTCGCACTCCCAGGCCTATGTCGATGAAGGGTCTCGGCTTCTGACTCCTCCGAGAAGGGAGAAACCCTACGGTGTCCTCTTCGCCTACTGCGACGGGGACTACCCGGAGCTGATCGATTTTGTCGTTCGCTCGGAGGCCCTCTACAGGGGGAGTGGGTACAAGACTGTGGTCTTGAAGAACCTTCTTCCTTCGGGACATCGATGGTCCTCTCCGAACAACGAGAGGTTCTGGCGCCTTCTCCGTCGGTTGGGGAATCCCAACTAAGGCTTCAAAGGGTCGACACGGTAGAGGGAGACCGTCGAATCCCAGACCGGGAAGGCCCTCAATTTCTTCAGCCTCACCTCCTTCAGGTATCCTCTTCTCTCCATCCAGGCCATCTCCGCCCCGCCGAACTTGTCCAGAACGAGCAGGTGGGTAGGCTTAAAGCGGGAGAAGGGGGCCCGGTCGTTGAACCAACCATCGTAGGCCATGTAGGTTCGGAAGGGTGTCTCCAAGGCGAGGCGGGGAGCCTCCTGACCGAGGATCACCGATCCTGGAGGTAGACTCTTGATCGCCAAGGAGGCTCTCTCCAGGGAGTAGGTCGGGTGGAGGAGGAAGTGGTTGAGGAAGAGGAAGAGGGAAAAGGCGACGGGGAGAAGGGAGAAGAGGATGCCGAGCCTCCTCTGAAAGGGTTCGAGGGGGAGGAGAAGAACCAGGGGAAGGGAGAGGTAGAGGGCCCACCTCAAGGGGGAGGGGAAGAGGAAGAAGGCCGAAGGAGGCGTCAGGAGGAGGGGAAGGAGTCCGGAGAGCAGAAGCAGGGAGAGCCAAAGGAACGGATCCCAGAAGGAGCCTCTCCCCTTCTCCTTCAGGAGGAAGGGAAGGGTTAGGTAGAGGGCCGGGAAGAGGGGAAGGTAGTATCGGAGAGGGCGGTAGTTGAGGAGGGCCATTTCGAGGACGATCGCCAGGACCCAGAGGGCTAAGAAGATGGTTTCCCCCTCCGGGAGAAGACGTTTGGGGCGGAAGAGCCGACGGAGCGTCGTGGCCAGGAAGAGGAGGGAGATGACCCCGGGCAGAGGGACGAGAGCCAGATAGCGGGCCAAGGGTTGGTGAAAGAGGTTGCCGAGAAGTTGGGCAGAAGTGCGGGGAAGGGAGAGGACCCCCCAACCGTGACCGATCCGGGAAAAGGACTCCCGGAAGGGGAGGTAGACCAGCAGGCTCCAGAGAAGGAAAAGGGAGAAGGCCCCTGCGAGGAAGAGAAGGAGGGGTCGGAGACGGTGTTGCCGAAAGGAGTGGTAGAGAACGGAGAGGAGTGTCGCCAGGGCGAAGGAGAGAAAAAGGTACTTGGAGAGTCCCGCCAAGGCGGCGCAGACTCCCACGGCGAAGAAGAGAGACTCTCTCCTCTTCGCCTCAAGGAAGAGGAGAAAGGTGAGGAGAAAGATCAGAGAGGAGAAGTTCTCTAAGAGGCCCAAGCGGTTGTACATGGCGAAACAGAAGTCTAGGGCGAAGGGAAGGGTTAGGAGGAGGGAGTCGGAAGGGGGGAGGAAGCGGCGGAGGATCCTCAGGAAGAGGAAGACCGAAAGGAGGCCGAAGAGGATGTTGAGCCCCTTCACCGTCGCCATGGAGACGCCGAAGAGGCGGAAGGCCCCGTAGTAGGCTCCTGTCAGAACAGCGTTGTAGAGGAGGGGGTTCCAATCGTCGGTGACCCATTGGCCGAAGAGGATTCGGTTGCGGGCGTTATGGCTGTAGATTCCCTCGTCGAAGTAGATTCCAGCGCTTCCCGAGAGGGAGGGGAGCAGAACCGGCGGATCCGCCTTGGGGAGGGGGGCCCTCACGGATAACGCCAAGAGCAGAAGAAGGGGGACGAGAATCTTTGACCAAGGGAGGGAACTCTTCTCTATCACCGTTTTCCTCACCCAGATTATACTCGAGAGTTCGAAGAGCTACAACCTTTGAAAGGAACTCGTAAAAGTTAAAAATGTGAGACATAGAGAGTTATTTTCCCGCCTCGCCTGGGGGAATTCACAGGGAAGGTGAAAAAGGGGGCGACCGGAGAGGGGTGATCCCCTGTCTCCCTAAGGGGCCTCTCGGAATGAACAAAAAGAGTGCAGTTTCAAACCCCTTACGGTGAGAGGGAATCGGCGAAAACCATCTGTGGGGAAGGTGTTTGCGAAAACCTGGTGGTGCTGTTCGTGGGAGTGTCAAAATCGGAGGGGATCCTTCCCCGGGATTTTTGGGAAGAGAGCCCCTCATTTCAAAGAAAGGTCAAAAGGTTGGCTTCTGGACCTATTTTTCAAGGGTTTACAAAGGGAGGTGTTTGGCTTATAATGAAAAATGAAAGGGTGCCCACTGAAAATCCTTGATTTTAGGGGCTGTCGCATTGAGGTTATTCTCGGGGATCTTACCGAAGAGAGTACCGAAGGAGTCGTGAACCCAGCCAACCAAAACCTTTTTCACGGCGGAGGTGTGGCGGGGGCACTTGTCGCCGTTGGGGGCGCGGAGATTCAGCGTGAGAGCGACAGGGTCAGGGAGACACTTCCGGGAGGGTTCCTTCCGGTTGGGGAATCTGTTGTAACCGGAGCAGGGTCTCTCCCTTGCCGTTACATCATCCACACCGTCGGTCCCCGCTGGGGGGAGGGAGATGAGGAAGAAAAGCTGAGGAGGGCCGTCTTCAACGCCTTGCTGAGGGCCGAAGAGAGGAGCATGCGTTCGGTTTCCCTTCCCGCTGTTTCCACCGGAGTCTTCGGCTTTCCCAAGGAGAGAGGGGTGGAGGTGATCCTCCTCTCCGTGAAGGCCTTTCTTGCGGAGAGCCCCCGGGGGATAGAGAAGATCCGCTTCGTGAACAAAGACAGCTTCACAGCAGAACTGTTTAGTCAAAAAATACAAAGTATCTACGAGGAGGTTTGATATGTTTACGGTGGCCATCAACGGTTTCGGAAGGATCGGGAGAAACTTCTTCCGGGCTTCTTATCGAAATCCTGAGATGAAAATCGTCGCCATCAACGATGTGACCGATGCGGCGACACTGGCTCATCTCTTGAAGTACGATTCTGTCTTTGGACGTTTTCAGGAAGAGGTGAAGGCCGGTGAGGGTTGGATCGAAGTTGCTGGGCAGAGGGTTCAGGTAACCGCGATCAGGAACCCCGAAGAGCTCCCCTGGAAAGCGGTGGGAGTGGACGTTGTTCTTGAAGCGACAGGCCTTTTCACCAAGAGGGCCGATGCGGAAAAGCATATCAAGGCGGGGGCCAAGAAGGTTGTGATTTCCGCTCCCGCGAAAGAACCGGATATTACCGTTGTCATGGGTGTGAACAACGACCAGTACCGGCCTCAAGAGCATAACATTCTCTCCAACGCATCCTGTACCACCAACTGCGTCGCTCCGGTCGCGAAGGTTCTGAACGATAGTTTCAAGATCCTCCGTGGGAGCATGACCACCGTCCACTCCTACACCAACGATCAGAGGATTCTGGACCTGCCCCATAAGGACCTTCGCCGGGCCCGTTCCGCCGCCCTCTCCATGATTCCTACCACCACTGGAGCCGCCAAGGCCGTCGGTCTGGTCATCGAAGATCTGAAGGGAAAACTGCACGGCCTCTCGGTACGCGTGCCCACTCCCGATGTCTCCCTGGTCGACCTTGTGGTCGATGTGGAGAGAGAGACGACCCTGGAAGAGGTTAAGGGAAAACTCGAAGCCGCCGCCGCGGGTCCCATGAAGGGGGTCCTGGCCTGTTGCAACGAACCTCTCGTCTCCGTGGACTTCGTCGGCGATGAGAACTCCTCCATCGTGGATATGGACTCCTTGGCCGTGATCGATGGCCGTATGATCAAGGTCTTGGCTTGGTACGACAACGAATGGGCCTACTCCTGCCGGGCTCGGGACCTGATCCTTCAGATCGGGAAGGCTCTCTGAGGGGAAGGCGATGAAAGTTCGAATCGACGAGGTGGAGTTACGGGGGAAGCGGGTCTTCCTCCGTGTGGACTTCAACGTTCCTTTCAAGGACGGGTCCATTGAAGATGACTCGCGGATTCGGGCGGCTCTGGCGACGATGAAGAGACTCCGCCAGGAGGGGGCCAAGACCGTGTTGGCGACCCACCTTGGCCGTCCCAAGGCCTCCGGAGACCCAGAATTCTCTACCCAGAAGGTTCTCCCCCGTGTCAACGAGCTGATGGGGGGAGGGGTCGGCTATGTTGGAGCCATCACAGGTGAAGAGGTCGAAGAGAGAAAGGCGGCCTTGAAGCCCGGAGAGTTCCTCCTTCTGGAGAACGTTCGTTACGATTCCGGGGAGACGAAGAACGATCCCCGGTTGGCCCAAGAGCTGGCGAAGAACATCGATGTCTATGTCAACGACGCTTTCAGCTGCTCCCATAGGGCCCACAGTTCGGTCGTCGGGATCAGCCGGTTCGTTCCCCTCTCGGTCATGGGGTACCTGATCTCCGCGGAGCTCGAGTACTTGGGCATGGCCTTGAACTCCCCTCGGCACCCCTTCGCGGCCCTCTTGGGGGGCGCGAAGATCAACGATAAAATCCCCGTTCTGGAGAGTCTTGTGGAGAGAGTCGACACGCTGCTGATCGGCGGCGGAATGGCTTACACCTTTCTCAAGGCTCGTGGGGAGGCGATCGGCTCTTCCCTCTTGGACAGCGAACACCTTGAGACGGTGGGAAGGATCCTCGCCCGTGCCAAAGAGCGGGGAGTGGATATTCTCCTTCCCGTCGACCACGT
>JAMOAD010000358.1 GCA_023621955.1 Acidobacteriota bacterium | reverse complement strand
CCTTCTGGTGGACGATGAAGAGGACATCCTCTCCACGACGGAGGACATTCTGACCCAGTACGGCTACTCGATCCTCAAGGCCGGAAGCGGCGAGGAGGCGATCAAACTCTACCGCTTTTCCGGCGACAAGATCGGTCTGATCATTCTGGACCTGAACATGCCGGGGATGGGGGGTCTCAAGACCATAGAAGAGCTGAGGGGGTTGAACAAACACGTGAAAATCATCGTCAGCAGCGGTTTCTTAATGAAAGAGAACAGGGAACAGTTGGAACGGAAGACCCCGGCGGCCACCCTCTCGAAACCCTACCACCTCAGAGACCTGCTCAGAACCGTCAGGGAGACTCTGGATTCGCCCGGCAAGGGTTACTCGATGTACCCCAACTGACGAAGTTTTTCGCGAATCTCCTCGTGGCCCTCGGGAACCTCGAAAAACTGCCATCCCTCCAGGGAGACCCCCACCCTCTCCCCCTCCCGCCACTCGTAGCGGTGGAAGTTCCGTTTCTCCTCGACCGCCCGCAGGACCATCTCCCCAACCCGCACCTCCACCTGGAAGAAGCTCCCCCTGTAGGAGACGGTCTGAACCGTTCCGGGGAAGAGGTTCTCTCCGGATTCGCCGAGTTTTCTCAGGGAGAGCTCCTCCGGCCTGACCAAGATCACCACGGGACCGCTCCCTCCCCGTCCGGAGGCGGCCAAGGTCTCCTCCACGCCGGAGAAGGAGATCCTTTCCTTGTCCAGGAACCCCTCCAGGATGTTGACGTTTCCGATGAAGGAGGCCACGAAGCGCGTGGAAGGCTTGTCGTAGACCTCTTCGCCCCCCCCTATCTGTTCGACCCTGCCCCGGTTGATCACCACAATCCGGTCCGAAATCTCGATGGCCTCGTTCTGGTCATGGGTCACGAAGAGGGTCGCCGTTCCCAGGCGGGAGTGGATCTCTCTCAGCCACTGGGCCAGGCTGCTCCTGACCTTGGCGTCCAGAGCCCCGAAAGGTTCGTCCAAGAGGAGAACCTCCGGACGGGGGGCCAGGGCTCTGGCCAGAGCGACCCTCTGCCTCTGCCCGCCCGAGAGCTGGTGGGGGTAGTGCTTTCCGTAGTCCGTGAGCTTCACCAGTTCCAAGAGGGATTCCACCCGTTCCCGGATCTCCCGGGGGGGGACCTTCCTGATCTCGAGGCCGAAGGCGATGTTCCTCTCCACGGTCAGGTGTTTGAAGAGGGCGTAGTTCTGGAAGACAAAGCCCAGGGAGCGTTTTTGAACAGCCTTCCCGGTGATCTCTTCCCCCCCGAGCCATAGCCTCCCCCCGTCGGGTCTCTCCAACCCCGCGATCATCCTCAGGAGCGTGCTCTTCCCCGAACCGCTCGGCCCGAGCAGAGCCGTCAACTCTCCCTTCTCCACGGAGAAGGAGACGCCATCGACAACCGTGGTTTGACCGAACCGCTTGGTGAGATTCTCCAGCCTCAGGCTCATCTTTCCTCCTGGGAACGTCTCTTCAAGAGACTCTGCATGATGAAAAGGACCAAGAAAGAGACCGCCGCCAGGACCAGGGAGGCGGCAAAAGCCCCGGCGTACTGGAAATCCGTAAACCGGTCATGGATGTAGACGGTCGCCGTCTCCGTGCTGTTGATGATACTGCCGCTGACGACCAAAACGGCTCCGAACTCCCCCAGGGAGCGTGCGATGGTTAAGACGACCCCGTAGAGCAACCCCCACCGGATGGAAGGGAGGGTGATCCGGAAAAAAACCTGAACCGGAGAGGCCCCCAGTGTCAAGGCCGCCTCCTCTTGATCGGTTCCCACCTCCCTCAACACCGGGAGGATCTCCTTGGCCACGAAGGGAAGGGTCACGAAGAGCGTCGCCAAAACCATCCCCGGAAAGGCGTAGACCACCTTGATCCCATGGCTCTCGAACCAGGGTCCCAGCCACCCCCGGGGGCCGAAGAGGAGGATGAACATAAAACCCGCCACCACCGGGGAAACCGCGAAGGGAAGGTCCACCAGGCTCTCGAGCCACAGCCTCCCCCGAAACTTCTGCCTGGCCAGAACCCAGGCCAGGAGGGTCCCTCCGAGAGTGTTGAGGACCACCGCCCAGAGGGTTATCGAAAAGGTCAAGCGGAAGGCGTGAAGGGCCTCGGGGGTCCCCAGGGTGAGGAAGGCGGCTCTCCACCCCTCTCGGGCGGTCTCCCGGAGAATCCCCAGAAAGGGGAAGAGAATCAGGAAGAAGACCCAGAGAAGGACGCCGAGGGTCAGGACGGCTCCCCATCCCCGGGGGCTCTCGCCTTTACTCATACCTGTGGCTCCACCGTTGAAGCAAGTTCAGAAGGAGAAGGATCAGGAAGGAGAAGAGGAGGAGGGCCAGAGAAACGCCCAGGGCGCCCTCGAGGTTGGAGCTCTCCATCTCGCCGTAGACGTAGACGGCGGCCACCTGGGTCTTGAAGGGGATGTTCCCGGCCAGGACGACGATGGAGCCGAACTCCCCCAAGGCCCTGCTGAAGGAGAGGGCCGCGCCGGTCAGAATCGAAGGCCTCAGGGCGGGCAGGATCACCTTGGCGAAGACCTGGAAGGGGGAGGCGCCCAGGGTCTGCGCCGCCTCTTCCGCCTCTTTCTCCCAAGCCATCAGGACCGGCTGAACCGAACGGACCACGAAGGGGAAGGTTACGAAGAGGAGAGCCAGGACGATCCCCACCCGGCTGTAGACCATCTCGATTCCATACCGTCCCAAGACCCGGCCGACCACGCTCCGGGGACCGTAGAGGGCCGCCAGCATGATCCCCGTGACGACCGTGGGAATGGCGAAGGGGAGGTCTACGAGGGAGTCGAGAACCTTTCTCCCGGGAAAACGGTAACGGACCAGGACCCAGGCCGTAGCCGTCCCGGTCACCACGTTGACGGCCACCATGGCGAAGGCGGTGAGGATGGTCAGCCGCAGAGAGGCCAAGGCCACGGGGGTGAAGAGTTCGTGAAGGACCCTCGCGGGGGAGGTGCTGAAGGTTTTCACCCCCACCGCGAAGATCGGCAGAAGGATCAGAAGCCCCACATAGAGGAGCGCGAAGGATCTGAGAAGAAGCCCGCGGTGTTGACCCTCACTCCTCATGGGACAGTTCTTCCAGAACCTGCGTCCATACGCCTTTCTCCCCGTAGAGCAGTTTGGAAAGGGCCTCCTCGCCTCCGAAGTAGTTGAAGTCGAAGAGCTGGGAGGGAACCACAAACTTGGAGGCGAACTCCTTCTCCACTTCCGGGTCCACGGGGCGGAAGCCGTAACGGGCGTAGGCTCTCTGGGCTTCGGGAGTCCAAAGGAAATCCAGGAAGGCCTTCACCACCTCCCTGTTGCTGTGCCGGTCGACGTTCTTGTCGACGATGGCCGCCGGGTTCTCGATGAGCATGGTAGCGTCGGGAACGATGAAGGGAAAGTCCTTCTTCTCCATCTGTCGGAGAAGGGCTTCGTTCTCGTAGGTGAGCAGGACGTCGCCCACGCCGTTTTCGAAGGTCGTCACGGAAGCCCGTCCCGATTTGTCCATCACCTTCACCCGTCTCTGAACATCCTTGAGGAACTTCCTCGCGTAGGCGGGATCGGCTTTCCCCGTCTCCTGTTCCGCCATCTTCAGCCCGGCGCCGTAGATGGCGTCGACGATCCACATGGCTCCGCCGGAGGTCTTGGGGCTCGGGTAGAGAACCTCCACGTCCGCCCTGGTCAAGTCTTTCCACCCCTTGATCCCCTTGGGGTTGCCGGGTCTGGTCACGATGACCACCACGGATCTCGTGACGATTCCCCTCCTGGGAGCACCGTTCCAGCCCGGTTGAATGAGGCCGTTCTTCTCCAGCCTCGCCACGTCTTCGGGAACCGAGAGAGCGGCCACGTCGGCTTCGAATCCGGAGAGAATGGCCCGGGACTGGGCTCCGGAGGCCAGGTAGGATTCCCGGAAAGAGACCTCCGTCCCGGAGAGGGCCTTCCATTTCTTCGCGAAGAGGGGAAGAATCTCCTTCTGATAAGCCTCTTTGGGAACCGTATAGGCGCCTAGGGTGATCACCGCCTGAGTTTTCTCCTGCTGAGAGGAACCCGCTTTTTTCCCGCACCCCACAACCGCCAGCGCCATGACTCCCATGAGAAGAAACGCCAAACCTTTCTTCATGCCATCCTCCAGCCGATCCTTTCGAAGATCGAAATTTTTGTAGTACGATTATACTACTGTCGTTCGATTCTTCAAGAGAGGATCGTCTCCGGGAGAGAGGGGTCGTAGGGGTTCGCCGCCAGGCCCTTCAAGAAAGAGGTCTGGGCCTCGAGGGCCTTCTTCTCCTCCGCCTCCTCCGCCTTCAACAGGCTCTGGACGTACTCTTTCGCCCGAATCTCCTTGAGAAACGAGAGGGCCACCGTGGGGAAGAGTTCCAGGAGAAGCTGGTCCCTCTCGTCTTTGGCGAGAGGAAGATTCCCGGACTCCGGAAGGAGGGGGTTATCCTGGGGTTTGTAGCTGGAGGGGTCGTAGGGGGTCTCCTCCTTCACGCCGGCGATCTTGAGCCGGAAGTCGGGGTCCACCGGGATCGGGGTCTTCCCGTAAGAGCCCTTCACGAGGTTGATGAACTGTTGGCTGCAGTTCGTGTAGCGGGGCTTGTCGTTGGCCTCGTCGATGACGCAGTTGACGGCCTGAACGCCGACGATCTGGCTGGTGGGGGTCACCAGGGGGGGGCAACCGCAATCCATCCTCACCTCGGGAACGGTGTGGAGCACCTTGTTGACCAGGTCGGTCAGATTGGCCTGGGAGAGTTGGGCCATCATGTTGGTGTACATCCCTCCAGGAATCTGGGCGCTCTTGACGATCTCGTTGGGGGCGGGGAAGCGGAAGAGGGCTTCGATCTCCTGGGTCAGGCGCGTGGTGGTCTCGTAATCGTCCTTCTGGGCGGCCTCGATGGCCCTGTCGAAGAGACGCTCCGCCTCGGGACGCAGTTTGTCGCGGGAGAGGTCCCACTCCAGCGGGAAGACCTTGACCTGGTCGAAGGAGGAGAGCTCTTTGCGAATCGTCCGGAGCTCACGGTTGAGGGCGCCCACGGCGGCCTTGTCGATCCCCGTGTCCAGGCCGAGCTTGTCCGCGAAGATCTGAATCAGCTCGTAGGCAGGCGCGGCGGGTCCTCCGGCGAAGTTCATGACCACCGCGTCCACAAGGTCCACCCCATTGACCATGGCCATGAGGACGGAACCGAGGCCATAACCTGGAGTGCAGTGGGTGTGGAAGTCGATGGGAACCTTGACCTCCCTCTTCAGGGAGGCGATCATCGGACCGGCGACCTCAGGGGGGATGAGACCGGCCATGTCCTTGATGGTGATCATGTCAGCGCCCATCCTCTCCAGCTCCTTCGCCTTGTCGACGAAGTACTCCACGGTGAACAGGGGCCGGAAGAGACCCTTTCCGGAGAGGAACCGCTTCACCTTCTCGGAAAAGGTGAAGTGAGAGTCCACGGTGAAGCAGACCGCGCAATCCGCGAGCCCCTTGTTGGCCTTCACGAAACGGATCGTGGACTCCATGTTCGTCAGGTCGTTGAGGGCGTCGAAGATCCGCATGATGTCGATTCCCGCCTCAAGGGCGTTCTTGTTGAACCCTTCGATGACCTCGTCGGGGTAAGGGTTGTAACCGAAGAGGTTCTTCCCCCGGGAGAGGGCGGTCAGCTTGGAAACGTTCCCGATAGCGCTCTTGATCTT
>JAMOAD010000085.1 GCA_023621955.1 Acidobacteriota bacterium | reverse complement strand
GATGACTCTGCCGCACGAAGAGATCGGTTCTTTCTTTACTTTCAAATCGCCCGACAACCTGAGCCTCCACCGCTTCACCGCGGAAGAGCAGGTCCTCACCTCCTTGATGGACGACCTGCTCGGCAAGAACCGATCGGCGGAACTCTTCGAGCTGGACGTTCTCCTCAAGGGGATCAGGAGCTTCTACCACCTGGGGAACCACCCCAAGAGGACCCGGAACAAGTGGAACCTGGTCTGCGAAGCGGCGATCCTTGAGGAGGTCTTCAGGAGAATCCGTCAGCTCTACTGCTCTCTCTTCGGCATACAGGACCTTGACGCTTTCGTCTCTTTTGTTGAAAAGAAGTTCCGTATCTCCCTGGAGTACCTGATGCACCTTGAAGAGGGAAAGAGGGGTTGGAGCATCCAGGACTGGATCAAATCCTTCGGGGTCATCATCAACGAGATGGAACTGCTCAACGGAGCCCTCGCCCGCCTCGAAAGGGTCAGCTACAGGGAGTTCATCGCCCTGGGAGACCACTTTCTCCTCGAGGTGATCCGAAACCCCTACATCTACCCCCTGGTGAGACGAAGCTTCAGAGTTCAACTCCACCGGATGGTCTTCCCCAGAATCTCCAACCTGATCCACTCCATGGCGGACCGGGAGAGGAAGTACTATGTCGGCGTCAACCTCCTCCAGGCCTTCAAGATTCTCCGAACCGTGGACATCCTCCAGTGCGGACCCGAAGACTCCGAGAAGATCTCCTACTTCCTGGTCGTCCACATCCGCTCGGAGGTCGAGATCTTCCTCTCCCTCCTCGACTCCCCGGTTCCCTCCCCCCACTCCCAGGAGTTGAAGGACACGCTGGTGAAGGTCTACGACCTGATCTTGGCCAACGTCAACACGAAGAAGGGCAAGAGCAAAGAGTTCGAAAAAGCCAAGGCCCTCCTGACAAGAACCATCAGGAAGATCGTCATCACCCTTCTGCAGACGGTGGACCCGAACTTCCGGGAGGAGGAGCTTTTCCCCCAGTACAAAGATGAGCTAACCCTTCAGAGGGAACTCTACGACAAGCTCCTTGAGAACGAGGAGTTCTTGAACAAGACCTTCCAGGAGCCTCCCCCCTCCAAGGAGCTCAAAGAGGCCCTCCTCTGCTCCCTCAAGACCTTCGAGGCCCAGGTTCTCCTCCACCTTCCCCTTCGTTTCTGGGAGCGGTTTTACCGCCTCTACTTCGCCCTCTCCCAGACGACCCACCGTTTTCAGATGGCCTCCCTGGGCAAGGAGGTCCAGGGCTACCTCAAAGAGGTCAGGGAGTCTCTCGCTTCCGGCTGTGTGACCTGATCCCTTCGGGACGGCGGAGGGAGTTTCACCCTCCTCCTTAGAGAGGGTAATCCCCTGGGGAAGAGAACTCTCTCTTACCGATCCTCACGCGTTTCCCGGAGACGACGGTTTCGAGGAAGAGTTTTTTCTCCGGAACTTGCCACCGAAAGGCCATTCCCTCTCCCCGGTACTCCACCGAGGAGACCGGCGGCTGGCCTCTGAAACCGTGGGAACCGTACCCCTCCTCCCATCCCAAGTAACCGCGCCAAAGAGCCTCCCCGACGACTCCGGCGCTCCCCACATAGAAGTAGGCTCCCCGGGGAGTCCCGTTCCGATCCTCCCATTCCGCGAGGGAGAGGTTTTTACAGTGCTTGGCGGCAAGGGCTTCCAGATACCCCTGAGCCTCCTTGGAGAACCCTTTCTTGAAAAGGGTTCTTATCAACCGCCCCCCGATCCAGTCCCACTCACCGCCGTTCTGGTAGTGGTAGGGGGCTGAGAGGAGAGGATGGGGGAAGAAGCCCTGGGGATAAGGGGGGAGAAGGGTATAGGAGACTGTCGGGAGCCTGAGGGCCCGTCTCTTCGCCTCCAGAATCCTCACGAAACGTTCCGCCTCCGGTCTCTCGTAGAGGCCTGCCTCCAGAGCCTCCGCGTTTCCCCCCACCGCGAGGATCTCCCTCTCGAAGAGGAATTCCCTCTTCCCCTCCCACCGCGGATCGACCTTCCGGTTGATCCGAAAATACCCTCGGGTGCGGTCGAAGAGAAGCTCCCGGATCTTCTTCCTCAGGAACCCCTCCCTCCCCCTCCACTTGGAAGCCAGGGTCGGCTCTCCCGCCCTCTCGGCGATGAGGACCATCTTCTCGACCGCTTGTAGATACTTCGAATTGGTGTAGAGGGAGAGGACCAGGAGAGACCGGTCTGAGAGGCGGATAGCCCGCTGGTCCGGATAGGAGCGTTCCACGTCCCCCCAGTCGGCGGTATAACCGCTGACAACAAGGCCGGAGGAGGTGTCCCGCTTCCGGGTCCAGACCCATTCCAGCGCCTTGTCCAGACGGGAGAAGACCCTCTGCCCGGCGACCCTTCTCTTCAACCACTCCGGCCTCTCTAGAGAGACCTCATAGGCCCCTAGAACGAGACTACTCTCCTGGTCGGTCTCCACGTTGTTCTTGCCCCTCTTCCCGGCCAAATCGACCCAGTCGGCAACCTCACCGGAGGGGTCCTGGCTGGAGAGGAAACGCTCCATCAGAGAGGCCAGATCCTCCCAAGGGTAGAAGAGTTTCGCCGTTCCCAGGGCGGTGGCGGTGTCACGGATCCAAAACTGAGGGTAAGAAGTTCCCGGGGTGAAGCCGACCAGACGCCCCCCCCTTCGTACTTCCCCGTTCCGGTAGACCATCCGGACAACGTACTGGTCCTTCTCCAGGAGGGAAGAGCCTCCTCGGAAGTGGCTGTTCAGGTAGAGCCTTCTGAACTCCTCCCCCAGGAGAGGCTTGAGCAAGAGCCTGAAGGTCGCCACCCTTCCCCCCTTCTGGGAGGCCCAGAAGGCCCCCTCCTTGACCAGATCGAGTTGAACGACATACTCTCCGGGAGGGGCGGTGAAGAAGAGCTGGATGTTGAAGGTCCTCCGGGAGCGGGAGGGAACCTCTCCGGGGAGAGGAAAGCGAAGGTTTTCGAAGAAGAGGACCCTGCTCCTGTCCTTGGAGAGGAGGTGGTAGGAGAGGGCATACCCCTCTTCGCTTCTCCAAAGGGTTTTCCCTCGGTTTTGCAGGGTAAGGGTGCAGTCGAGACGCTCTCCTTGGAAGAGGACGGCCCTCTGCCGGTCGAGAGAGATTTCAAACTCCTGACCCGGAAGAAGGGGAACCAGGAGAGAGAGCAGAAGGAGGGCGAAGAGAGTTCTCATGGGGTCGCTCCGTGCAAGAAGAGTTGGGCTCCCAGCTCCCTGGGATCCCCACCGAGACCGAGTCGGAGAGGGACGAAGGCGGGCGAGATCCGAAGCTCGAGGAAGCCTTCTCCGGGGGGAAGGGTCCACTCCTGAAAGCCTTGCTCCCTCACGGCCCTCTCGCTCCACCTCTTTCCGCGCCAGAAGAGGGTGATTCGCTGTTCTTTTCCGGGAAACTTCTCCAGAGGGGCGGCGCAGAAGAGTCTCACCCTTCTGGAGGAAGAGGGGTAGAGGTAGATTCCCCCTTCGCCCCGGGTCCACCGGAAAGACCCCCGGGAGTCCGCCTCTTTTGCCCAAAGGCCGTAGTCGTATGAGCGGTTGTGCCTGCGGAAGGGGTTGACCGGATCGAGACGGGAGAGGACCGCCAGGTTGGCCCCTAAGGCGAGGAGGAGCACAAAGGCTCCTATCCACCTGTGGGGAGGGGGTTGGGTATCGAATCCCCCTTCCATTGCCGCCAGAACCCAGAAGAGGAGAATGGCCTCGGGGAACCAGAAGTAGTTGTTGAAGAGGAGGGAGAAGGCCAAGGCGCCCAAAAGGAACCGGGAGAGCCCCCTGCGAGAAGAGAGAAGACGGAAGAGGAAGGAGAGGAAGACGGCCAGGCCGATCAAACCGAGCTCGGCCCCCACCTGAAGGTACTGGTTCAAAGCCAGGTCCTCCAGGCGTCTCTCGGGGTAGATGAGGTTCTTACCGGAGAAGAGGAAGTGGCCGGCGCCGATCCCCACCAGGGGGGAGGAACTCAGGTAGGCGATGGTTCTCTCCGCCATGGTCACCCTCCCGTTGGAAACCTTGTCCAGAGCGGGGAAGACCGCCTGATAACCCTGCCGGAAAGAGGCGGTCACCGTTTGGAGGGATTTTTCCACCCGTCTCTTCATGGTCCCGCCGACGACCAGGAGGGCCACCACCATCCCGCACAGGAAGAGAGCTTTGGCCCACCTCTTCACAGACTTGGCGGAGAGAAAGAGGAAGAGCCCCATGAGAAGGAAGAGGAAGAAGGTTCGACTTCCCGAGAGGGCCCCGCCAGCCAGAGCGCTCACGGAGACGGTCAGGGAGAAGAGGGACTCCCTTTTCATCAGGAGCCTGGAAAGGGCCCACAGCAAGAGAATTCCGGCGAAGAAACCGTGGGCGTTGAAATCTGAGAAGCCCCCGTTGAACTGCCCGATCCTCCCCCACCACTCCTGGGCGAAGAGACGGTGGCTCACGAACCTTTGCAGTAAGACGAGGAGGAAGGAGGGAAGGTAGCCCAAGGCCAAGGAGCGGAAGAGAACCCTCTCCTCCAGAGGCTCCCTCCTCAGGAGGAAGTAGATCCACGGGGAGAGGGAGTAGAGGAAGAGGGTGATGACCGGGTAGATGAGCGCGAAGGAGAGACGCTCCCCCGTCAAGGCCACCGGGGTGTCCCGGAAGAGGGCCAGGGGAGAGTGAAGAAGGTTGCTCCACCGGAAGAAGACGAAAAAGACGGAGAGCCAAAGGAGGAGCAAGAGGAGAGAGTAAGGGGCCATCCACCCCTCCCTCTCGGCGGAGTCGCCAAACCTGGGTCTCTTGGCCAGAAGAAACCCGAGAAGGAGGAAGAGGAGGGGGGCCATGGTGTTGAAGGGGTAGCCGTTGAAGGCGAGGGAAGGGAGCGCGTTCACCCAGGGAAGGGCGAAGAGGAGGAGAGGAATCCCCTTGGACCCTTTCAACCTTCCCAAGAGGTACCCGGCTCCGACCATGAGGATGGTCAGGGGCAGGAAGCCGATGAAAAGGGCAACCGCAAGGAAGGCGATCGCTCCGGAGAGGAGGGCGGAGGCTTTAAAGAGGGTCAACCTCATGAAAAGCGGCCTCTCTCCAGAAGGGTCAAGATCCCCCGA
This sequence comes from Acidobacteriota bacterium, assembly GCA_023621955.1. GTDB lineage: Bacteria > Acidobacteriota > Aminicenantia > JAMOAD01 > JAMOAD01 > JAMOAD01. The sequence goes on along the minus strand of JAMOAD010000085.1, from coordinate 611 downwards.
ACCACCCGGAGGGCGAAGAGGCCGTCGCTCAGGGGAGCGCGCCCCTCCCGGATGCTTTCGACAAAGTCCTTCACCATGAGGGTCAGAGGCTCGGTCCCATCGATGTGGGGGCTCATCACATCCCCGGCGCGATAGGAGAGATGGTACTCTCCAAAATCTTTCGGCTCCAGGGCCTCGATCTTCTTGTCATACACCTTGATCTTCTCTTCCAACTCCATATCGTTGTAGACCACCATCTTTCGGTCGCCGACGATCAGGGTTTCTCTGATCTTCCGTGGCGAGAGCCAGCTGACGAGCCCCTCCGCCACGGCGCCACTGCGGAAGGAGAGGGAGAGGAAGGCGACGTCAGGATGGTTCCCGTAAACCGTCTTCATGAAGGCTCCGCCCTCCTGCAACTCCTCGTCTTCCCCCAACCAGTAGAGGAGCATGGAAAGGTCGTGGGGAAGAAGGTCCCAGACAACGTTCACGTCACTGCGGTGGATTCCCAGGTTCACCCTCCGGAAAGAGAAGAAGTGAATCTTTCCCAAGTCTCCGCTCATGACAAGGTCGCGGATCTTGCGAACCGCCGGACTGTAGAGAAAGGTGTGGCCGCTCATGAGCCGCAGGTTCTT
>JAMOAD010000180.1 GCA_023621955.1 Acidobacteriota bacterium | reverse complement strand
CCTTTCCGTTCAGGCTGGGCCCTCGCCCTTCTCGATGAGACCGCCGCCCTTCACATCTACTCCCTTCCCGGGGGAGAGGAGATCACGACCCTCGGTTATGAGGAGCCTTTGCTCCTGGTCAACCTTTCCGAGACAGAGAAGGATGGGGTTCTTCGGCTCCGTCGATACCTGGAGGGACGCTACAGGAGAGGCTCTCTCTCCGCCTCTGACGTGGTTTCGAAGAGGGCTCCCCTTTGGAACCTTCCTTCCGAGAGCTTGAGTAAGAGCTCTCTGAAGTCGACATCTTCTTACCGGGGGATGGACCTGGATTTTCGGAAGTTTCTCGGTTTCGGTGACAGCATCACCTGGGGCAAACCCACTCCCAACGACTGTTACATCCAGTGGCTTCAAAGCAGGATCGACGAGTGGATCGGGGAAGGAACGGTGATCAAGGAGGGCGTCCCAGGAGAGAGCACCATCATGGGGCTCGAACGTTTGCCGACTCTTCTCCTCCAGCATCGGGCCAAGTACCTTCTCTTTCACGAAGGGACCAACGATATCGTGAACTTCGATATTCCCGTGGAGACGACATTAGCCAACATCCGGGCCATGTTGGAGACGGCCCTCTCCCTGGGGGTCCAACCGTTGATGACGACCCTGATTCCCCGTAACGGGTGGTTCGGTCAAGGGGCTTTCAAGGATCGGGAGCTTCAGATCTGTCAAGGGCTCAGGACTATGGCTAAAGAGCTCAACCTTCCCATCATCGACCTTTGGAAGATCTTCTGGGAGTACCCCTCTTCGAGCGGAGGCTACTACTCCCTCATGGCCGACGTCGTTCATCCTTCCGTGAAGGGTTACCACCTCATGGGTGACAACTGGTACCAGACTCTCCGGGCCCTTCCTCCCGAGGCTCCCGTGATGAAGTTGGAGGGCTTCTTCCTCTCTTCTTCCGGAACCCTTGGTGTGCGAATCTCCTGGAGCGCCGCCAAAGAGGCGGATCTCAAGGAGTACCGCGTGTACTGGGGAACCAGCGCCGGGGAGATAACGAACCTCTACGGTCCTACCGAGAACCTCTCCGCTACCCTCTCCCTCTCCGGTTCCTCCACCGTCTATATCGGGGTCAGAGCTGTAGACCAGGATGGGAATGTCGGACCTCTCTCCAACACCTTCAGCTACACCCCCCGCCGGTTCCCGAAACCCTACTGAAAGGGAGAGCCTTTTCACCCTCTTCTCGGCCCGTCGCTTCCTCCTGTTTCCCCGTCGTGAAAGGGAAGAACCGGTGGTGAAAACGGGGAAAATCCCCGAGAATTTTTCCCTCTTTTTCTGACACCGCGGCCTCTTCTCCCTTTCGCTCTTTCCCTCTTTCCTCTATACTACTCTCTTCGGAGGGACCCTATGATCGTCTTGAAACTCAACGCCTTGCAGAGCGTCTTCTTCGCCGTGGGTGTCGTTTACTTAGGCTTTTTGATCAAGAAAGCGGTAAAACCCTTGGAGACCTTCTGCATTCCAACCCCCGTGATCGGCGGCTTGTTGGTCGCCTTCCTCCACCTCTTCCTCCGGGAGAAGGGGCTCTTCTCCTTTCAGCTGGATACCTCCCTGCAAATGCCTTTCATGATGGCCTTCTTCGCCTCCATAGGCTTAGGGGCAAGGGTTGGCATCCTCGTGAAAGGGGGAAAGAGGCTCTTCCTCTTCTTCACCCTCTCCGTTCTTCTCCTCCTTCTCCAAAACGTCCTGGGAGTGGCGGGAGCGCTCCTCTTCGGAAGGGACGCCCTCCTGGGCCTTCTCACGGGATCTGTTTCGCTCACAGGTGGCGTAGGAACAGGGGCCGCTTTTGGAGGGCTCTTCGAGAGATCCTACGGCTTTCGGGGAGCCGTCGAGGTTGCCACCGCGGCGGCCACCTTCGGGATCGTCTTAGGGAGCCTGATGGGAGGGCCCATCGCCCGCTTTCTGATTCAGAGACACTCCTTAAAAACTCCGAGAGGGGAGAGCGCCCAGAGTCAGGAGCGTCCAGAGGAGGGAGCGACGGGAGATGAACTTTTCCGGGTCTTCGCCTACCTTGTGGGGGCCCTCGTCTTAGGGACCCTCTTGGACGGAGTCTTTGTGAAGTGGCAGATCACCTTGCCCACCTACATCAGCGCCATGATCATCGCCTCCCTCGGAGTGAACCTAGGAGAGCTCTTCGGTGCCAAGCCTCTCTCCCCTGGAGCCGTTGAAAGCCTTGGAAACTTGAGCCTCAACGTTTTTCTGGGAATGGCCCTGTCGAGTCTTAAGCTGTGGCAACTCAAGGACCTTGCCCTCCCCATGGTGGTCATTCTCCTCCTTCAGGCGCTACTGATGGTTCTTTTCGCCCTGACCATCGGATTCCGTCTCAGCGGAAGAGACTACGACGGCGCCGTCATGAGCTCCGGGCTCTGTGGGTTCGGCTTCGGAGCCATGCCCAACGCCGTGGCCAACATGAACTCCCTGGTCGAGAAGTATGGCCCCGCCCCTCGGGCCTTCTTTATCGTGCCTATCGTTGGAGCCTTCCTGATCGACTTTGCAAACGCTTTGGTCATAACCCTCTTCGTAAACTTTCTTCGCTAGAAAATTGACGGAGCTGTGATGCGGCTTCCCTTCTCAGGGATGGTCCGGGAGATCGCCCCTTTGTTCAGACTTCTTGCGGTCTGGGCTCTTCTAGGAAAGGTTCGGCGGAAACGGCGGTTTTCTTCGACGAACGGTGGCGTTTTCTTCGGTTTAGCGAAACCAGGGGCCATAACAGTTTCGGTCTCTGCCGCAGACGCCTGAAATCGTCGTTTATTTGTTAAACCTTCGAGAACGACGATCGACCTCACTCTTTTGACACCTCCAAGAAAATCGGCTAAACTTCCTTCATGGAGAGTCTGGCGGAGAGGCTTGAAAAGCTGAAAGAGAGGATCGAAAGAGCGAAGTTGCGCTCCGGCCGATCCGACTCGGTGACACTCTTAGGGGTTACCAAGACCGTGGCGCCTGAGAGGGTCGACGAGGCTAGGCTTGCCGGACTTGAACTGGTGGGGGAGAACCGGCTTCAGGAGGCTCTTCCCAAAATGGAGGCCTTGAAGGGGAACGGTTTGAAGTGGCATTTCATCGGGACCTTCCAAGGGAACAAGAGCAGAAAGTGCGTCGAGAACTTCTCCATGATCCAGTCCATTGGCAAGAGAGACCACCTGGAGAGGCTCTCTCGAGCCTTGAAAGACCTTGGCGGAGCGGCTTACCCTGTCCTCCTGGAGGTAAACATCGGCAAAGAGCCTCAGAAATCCGGCTTTCTGGAGGAAGAGCTTGCCCTTGTCTTGGAAGAGAGGTCTCTGTGGCCGGAGGTCGAGATTCAGGGGCTCATGGCTGTTCCCCCCTTCGATAGCGATCCAAGGCCCTTCTTCAAGAGAATGCGTAAGCTGTTCGAGCAAGGGAAGGGGCTCAAGGTTCTTTCCATGGGGATGAGCGAAGATTTTGAAACGGCCGTAGAGGAGGGGGCAACCATGGTGAGGCTGGGCCGTGCCCTCTTCGGGGAGAGAAGGGTATGATCTTTCTGGGAAACCTGCTCAGGGCGGTCGGGGATGTCGGAAGTCTCTTGATCAACGCCTACATCTTTCTCTTGATCATCACCGCCTTCGCCTCCTGGTTTGTTCGTTATCCGGTTCCTCCGTTCGTTCAGGCCGTCTACCGTCTTACCGAACCTCCTCTGCGCTTTCTTCGCCGACGTCTGCCGCTGGTCGTCTCGGGGATCGACCTCTCCCCGGTTGTTCTGATCGTTCTCTTGACCCTGATCAAGTACCTTCTTTTCGATAACATGAGCGATTATGGGAGCCTTCTTCTCTTTAAAGGAAGGATAGGAGGGTAAGATGGCGTTGACACCCAACGACATTCAGAAGCAGAGCTTTGCCGCTAAGAGATGGGGTGGTGTCGATGGAGAAGAGGTCCGCTCTTTCCTGATTTACGTGGCCGAACAGTTTGACATGGCCTTGAGGGAGAGGGCCCGTCTTGAGGAAGAGCTTCTACGGGCCAAGGAGAAGGTTGACGACTTGGTGGGAAGGGAGGAGCTTTTAAAGAGGACGATCCTTTCGACTCAGAGGTGGGCCGACGATTTCAAGGAGAGGGCCGAGAGAGAAGCGTCCCTGATCCTTCGAGAGGCCGAGGCCAAGGCCGACGAGATCATCCGTGGGGCCTACGAGAAACAGAGACGGGTGGAGAGCTCCATCCAAGACCTTAAGGAACAGCAGTCCGAAGCCCTCCAGGACCTGGAGGGGTTGATCCGAAGGTTACAAAGGTTTCAAGAGCAGTTGCAGGGGGAGCGGGAGAGGGAATCCAACCTTAGACCCCTCCTTTCACAGGGCTGAAAAGAGAAATCATAAGGAGGAGAAGTGAAGGAAGAGAAGAAAACCGCCGAAGAAGTCCCGGTTCAGAAAGAGATACGCGAGGGGAAAGAGTCTCCCGTCCAGAAAGAGACCAATAGAAAGAACCAGGCCCTGGAGATGGCCTTGGCCCAGATCGACAGGCAGTTTGGGAAGGGCTATTTGCGCCGCCTCGGAGACACCGATGTCCTGGATGTCCAGGCGATCCCTTCCGGCTCCTTGAGCCTGGATGCCGCCTTGGGCATCGGAGGCTTTCCCCGGGGGAGGGTTGTCGAGATCTACGGGCAGGAGGCCTCGGGAAAGACGACTCTGGCCCTTCACGTCGTCGCGGAGGCGCAGAAGAGAGGCGGAACCGCCGCCTTTATCGATGTGGAGCATGCCCTGGATCCCAAGTACGCCAAGAAGATCGGGGTTGACGTCGAGAACCTCTACATCTCTCAGCCCGACTACGGGGAACAGGCCTTGGAGATTGCCGAGACCCTCATCCGCAGTAACGCCGTGGACGTCGTGGTCTTAGACTCCGTCGCGGCCCTCGTTCCTAAGGCCGAGTTGGAGGGGGAGATGGGAGACGCCCACATGGGCCTCCAGGCCCGCCTCATGTCCCAGGCCCTGAGAAAGCTCACAGCTATCGTGAGCCGTTCGAAGAGCTGTCTGATCTTCATCAACCAGCTTCGTGAGAAGATCGGCATGTTCGTCGGGAACCCCGAGACAACCACAGGCGGAAGGGCCTTGAAGTTCTATGCCTCCGTCCGAATCGATGTGAAGAAGATCCTCAGCATCAAACAGGGCGAGGAGATCGTCGGCTCTCAAGTGAGGGCAAAAGTGGTGAAGAACAAGCTGGCCTCTCCCTTCAAAGAGGCTATCTTCGACATCATTTACGGTGAAGGGATCTCAAAAGAGGGCGAGATCATCGAGATCGGCAGTGAAATGGGTTTGGTGGAGAAATCGGGAACCTGGTTTTCCATCAAAGGCCAGAGACTCGGACAAGGGAAGGAGAATGTCCGTAAACTCCTTCGGGAAAATAAAGAGCTCTCCGAGGAGCTGGAGAAGTTGATCCGGGAAAAGCTCAACATCCCCTATATTCCCTGATCAAGGCTCCTTGAGGGCGAGCACATCCAGGCGGTTACCAAACCCCCAAAGGTTTGGTAACCGCTTTTTTCTTTTCCATGAAAACGCGCAAGACGTGGATAGAGCTCTCTCCCTCTGAAATTTCTAACACCGTTGTTTGATCCCTCTCCTTTAAAACGGTAGTGTCAAGAATCTTTCGCACATTTATTGAGGGGTGGCCCTTTGCTTGAGAAAGGGACGGGGAAAAGTGAATCCCGCTCTGCGGGATCCAATTAGGCGTGGCACGCC
>JAMOAD010000375.1 GCA_023621955.1 Acidobacteriota bacterium | reverse complement strand
ATCCCTACAGGATGGTTTCAACCCCCAGCCCCCATCCCCTCTCTTCCCTCAACCAGAAGCTGGAACGGGAGGGGTGGATGAGGGCCTTGAAAACCGCCGGTCTGGGAACCTCCGATAGCAGACCCTTGCGGATCCTTCGTCCCGGAGACCCGGCCCCTTCTGTCAAGAGGCTTCGGGACGAGGTGAAAAAGGGGGGACTCCTGATTCTCGAAGGGGAAACGCCGACCGCCGAGGCCTTCGGCTTCCGTTCTCAGGGGAGGAGAGAGGAGGTCGGCTCGGGAATCTGCCTTCTCAACCCGGAAGAGGAGATTGTTTGGGCCCAGCCCCTCTCGGTGCCTCTCTTTCAAACTCCCTCGGGTTCCCGGACCTTCTTCCTCCGCTCCGGCCACTCTTCTCCCCTCACTTCGGGCTTCGCCCTCGGTAAGGGAGCGGTTCTCTGGAGCGCCGTCGGTCCCGGGGCCGGCGGCTACGAACGGATTCCCTTCCTTCCCTCCTACCTGGCCTCCCTGGGCATCCGCTCCCCCTGGTCATCCCAAAGGCTTTGGGCCTTCCTGGACACATCCTACCGTCTCAACACATCCCCCTCGGTCTTGGCCAAGCGGTGGAGGAAGATGGGGGTTGCCGCCCTCCACATCGCGGGATGGCACTTCTTCGAGAGGGAGCCCCAAGGGGACTCGAGGCTGTGTGAGATCATCTCCGCCTGCCATCGGGAGGGTTTGGGGGTCTACGCATGGCTCGAACTTCCCCATGTCAGCGAGAGGTTCTGGGAGCAGACTCCTCTCTGTAGGGAAAAGACCGCCCTCCTCCAGGACGCCAAACTCGACTGGCGCAAGCTGGTGAACCTCCAGGATCCCTCATGCGCAGAAACGGTGAAAAAGGGGGTGAGAGACCTTATTCTCCGTTTCGACTGGGACGGGGTGAATCTGGCGGAGCTCTACTTCGAATCCCTGGAAGGGGCGGCCTCCCCAGGCCGCTTCACTCCCATGAACGGAAACGTCCGCCGGGAGTTTACCGCCCTCCACGGTTTTGACCCCGCAGAGCTCTTTCGGCCGGGATCTCCCTCCCATGGGAGCGTCAACCCCGAAGGCTTAAGAAAGTTTCTGGAGTATAGGGTGGAGTTGGCCGCCAAGCTGCAGCAGGAGTGGATCACCGAATTCGAGGCCCTCAGGGTGGAGAAGCCTTGGTTGGAGATCGTCCTCACCCACGTGGACGACCGTTTCGACACAAGGATGAGGGATCTGATCGGAGCCGACGCCGCCAGACTCCTGAGGTTCACTGAGAACAGAAGGGTGACCTTCCTGGTCGAAGACCCTGCCACGGTCTGGCACCTGGGACCGGAACGGTACCCCGAGATCGCCGACCGCTACGCCCCCCTCACCTCTCATCCGGAACGGCTGGCGGTAGACATCAACGTTGTAGACCGTTTCGGCGAAGACCTTTTCCCAACGGTCAAGCAGAGGGGGAGTGAACTGTTGGGCCTCGTCGCCCTGGCCTCATCCGCCTTTCCCAGGGTGACTCTCTACGCGGAGAACACGGTCTCCCAGGGAGATATCCCCTTCCTCCCCGCGGCGGCATCCGGAGGAGTCAGTCTCAAGAAGATCCCCGAAGGCCTTGAGGCGACCCTCCTCAGACCCGCCAAGCTCCTCTTTCCGGGCCCTCTTCTCCTGGACGGAAGACCCTGGCCCCTGACGGATGGCTCCACCGTAGCGCTCCCGGCGGGAAAGCACCGTCTGACCAGAGCCGCTACGCCACTCCCCTACTCTCTCCTGGGCCTGAACGCCGATATCGAAGAGGCCGAAGTCGGCCAGGGATGGATAGAGGTCGTCTACAGGAACGAAGGAAGAGTGTGGGCACTCCTGCCCTCTCCCCCGGAGAGGGTGGAAGTAGAGGGAACCCCCTGGAAGGGGGAGAGGATCGACCGGGAGGGAGGTGGGGTAAGCCTCTCCCTCCCTGAGGGGAAGAGACGGGCCAGACTCTTCTTTCGACTCTCCCCTCAGGCGGGACAACGGGCGCAGACGGAAGTGAAGAGGGTGGTGCTCAGGTAGCGGTCTCCCCTGTCCGGAAAGAGAACCACCAGCGTCCCCCCCTCCAAATCCTTCATGAGTTTCAGGGCTCCCGCCAAAGCCGCCCCGGAAGACATTCCGGCAAAGATTCCCTCTCTGGTCACCAGGGCCCTGGTCATCTCGTAGGCCTCTTCGTCGTTAACGGTGATCTTTCTGTCGATCCTCTGAGAATCGTAGATTCTGGGGACGATGGCCTCGGAAAGGTTCTTGAGGCCTTGGATCGTATGGCCTGGAGGAGGTTCGATTCCGACGATTTCCACTTGGGAGGAGAACTCCTTGAGGGCCCGGGAGACCCCCATGAGGGTCCCGGTCGAACCGATCCCGGCGACAAAGTGGGTGATCCTCCCCTCCGTCTGCTCCCAAATCTCCGGTCCCGTGGTCCGGTAGTGAGACTCCGGGTTGGCGGGGTTGGAGAACTGGTCGGGCATGAAGTAGAGGGAGGGATCGGAAGCGGCGAGGGCGCGGGCACGGAGGATTGCCCCGTCGGTCCCTTCGCAGGCTGGTGTCAAGACGACTTCGGCTCCAAAGGCCTCGAGGATTCGGCGTCTCTCGACGCTGACGCAGGAGGGCATGAAGAGTTTGACCCGGTAACCTGAAACGGCTCCCAACATCGCCAAGGCGATACCGGTGTTCCCCGAGGTCGGCTCAACGATCACCTTCTCCCGTGTGAGGAGACCATCCCTTTCAGCCTTATCCACCATGAAGAGGGCTGGACGGTCCTTGACAGACCCCCCGGGGTTGGCGCCCTCCCACTTGGCGAAGAGCTTGATCCGAGGGAAGAGGGCTCCGAGGTTCGTCAACTCGATCAAAGGCGTATGGCCGATGGCATCCCGTAGGCTCATCTTTTCTCCTCCCAGAAGTTGGTACGGTAGAGCCGGTAGAGTTCCCAAACCCTATCGACTCTCTCTTCCAACCTCCTGCTCAGGGAACTGACGCTCTCCCCGTCCCGTTGGGACACCGCGTTCTCAAGGCTCTCCAAGAGGGATGGATGCCCCTTGTCGGAGCGGACGATCTCCTCCCGGGCCTCCTCAATCTCCCTCCAACGCTCCTTGTCCAAGGAGTTCTCTCTCTGCGACCGCTCCATGTGCGCGAGGGAGGAGCGGATCTCAGGGACAACCTTCTCTCCAACCTCCCTGAACCACTTGTTCAGGACTGTACTCTTGAAAGAGAGGAGGATCGTCTTGTCCATGGGCGTGTTCCTGTAGAGCGAGGGAACCTCGCTCTCGCTGTTCTCAAGGGCCCTGAGGGGCTCCAAGATCTCCCAGACCGTCGTGGGAGGACGGCCGAAGAGTCTCTCCCTGTCCCCTAAGGGAAAATCCGTAAAAATATCCTTGTCCGTACAGTACTCCCGGTCCTGCCTCAGGTAAGGGGAGGGTTCTCCCCACGCCTTCGTCAGCTCTTTGTGGAGGCTCTCCTCGGCGTGTCCGTTGGAATAACGAATCCCTTCGGCCATGGCCAGGAAGAAGGCGGAAACGGCTAGGTAGGTGTTCGTATGGGGGTTGGGCGCCCTCACCTCGAAACGGAGAGAGAGGGGGTCGGCGGAGCGGACCACACCGATCAACACGGTCCTGTTACGAGAGGGGGAGGTGGGATCACGCCCCAGAGAGGCAACAGGGCAGATGGGGGCTTCGAACCCGGGCTTCAGCCTCTTGAGAGCGGTCAAGGAGTGGGTCACGAAGGGGTTGATGTCGGACCAATTCTTCAGCAACCCCATAAGGGCGCCGTAACCCCAGGAGGAGAGGAAGCTCTCCTTCCCTACAGGGGCGAGGAGGTTGATCTTCCTCCCACTCTTCAAGAGGAGGCCCATCCCGACATGGCAGTGCTTCCCAGAACCGGCCACCCCCTCCACGGGTTTAGCCGAGAAAGTCGCTTCCAAACCGCGCTTTCGGAAAACTTCCCGGACCAGACTCCGGGCGAGGATGTCGTTGTCCGCGGTCGTGAGGGGGTCGGCAAAATGCCAATCGATTTCCAACTGCTCCATCACATCGTCCAAGGCCCCTCCCTTGGTCATCCGGGCCTTGACGCCGCCGACCTCCTTATGCCCCATCTCCGGTTCCAGGCCGTAGCGTCCAAGAAGGAGGAGAACCTCCTCCAGACCGCTCCGTACCTCACCTTTGACCCGTTTCCAATAGGACTCCTTCAAGGTTTGAGATAGGGAGAGATCCTCTGAGCTGACCCTGGCCGCGGGGGTCCTCACCCAGAACTCCAACTCCGTGCCGAGGGTGAAGTAGAGGTCATCGATCTCCGTCTCCCTCACCTTGAGCGCCTTCAGAAAACTTTTGTCCTGTACAAGGAGGGGGAGAAGGGTTCTACGAAGATGGTTCTGGGTCTCCCGCATCACCGACCTTGAGCAGACAAGCTTCCCCCGGTGGCGGAAGAAGATCGGAATCCGGAGGGTCGAGACAGGCTGCCCCTCCCAGAGGAGATCCGGGTTGGCATCCACGATCCATCGCCCTTGGAAATCGATGACAAAGTCGACCTTCCCGTCGTTCAGAGAGGCGATTCCTTCGAGGCTGACCGAAGAGCCGTCTGTTTGGATTCCTCCGGTATAGATCTCTTCCCTGTTCTTGAGGAAAACGTCAACGGGGATTCTCTCGTCCGTATCGTTTCCCAGGAAGTCGACACCCACCAGGGAGACGAAGCGTACCGCCGGGTTCTGGAGCAGAAACTCCTTGATACGGTCTCCCTTCTTGTAGTGATCCTCTACCCAATAGACGGCCATCGTATCCCTCCTGGTTCCCAATTGGCAGTAGTCTATTCCCACCGAAAGGACCTGTCAAGTCTGGAAAGGGTCAGGTTCTGAAGAGAGAGAGGAGGATGAAAAGAGCGTAGAAAAGGGCGATGACGGCGGCGAAACGGTTGAGGAAAAGGAGGCGCCGGTAGTCGAACTTATGGCGCCAGAAACTGACGGCTCCGCTCAGGGTCAGCCACCAGAGTGACGAGCCAAAAAAGACTCCCAAGATCAGGATCGTGGCAGCCAGAGGGTGACCGGCCAGGTTCCCCGCGCCGAAGGCGGCGAAGATGGCGGTAAAAGAGAAGATCGTCGTAGGGTTTGTCAGTGTGAGAAGAAAGGTTGTCGAGAAGGCTCCGAAGAGACTCTTTGTTCCGTTTTGGATTTGAGAATCCGGATGGGGGGGAGGGCTCAGGAGAATCCTCACGCCCAGGTAGACGAGCAAGAGTCCCCCGATGAGACGGAACCAGAGCTGTTGGCTCAAGATGAAGTGGTAGACGAAGGAGAGACCGAAGCCCGCCACTCCGCCGTAAACGGCATCGGCGGCACAGGCCCCCAAACCGGAGACGAAACCAACCCGGCGTCCCTTGTTCAGAGTGCGTTGAATACAAACCATCCCAACCGGACCGACAGGGATCGCCACGGCCAACCCGATGGCTGCTCCTTTCAGGAAAAGCATTGTCTTCATCATCTACGGTTTCAATTTGGGGGAGATCCCCCCGAGAAAGCTCTCTTTATACCAGAGCACCCCCTCCCCTGTCAACCGAAAGGGGCAGAGCCCTCCAAGAGGTTACCGCTTTGGAGCATTAGGGTCCGGAAGAGAGCGGTCGCCGCCTCGACATCCTTCCACTCCACCCCCTCCCCACGACGGTGTGCCTCCTCCAGGCGTCCGGGGCCGAGAAGAACACTCCTGGTTCCCTCC
>JAMOAD010000340.1 GCA_023621955.1 Acidobacteriota bacterium | reverse complement strand
GTCACTCGAGGGCCGGGCAGGAAACCTGAAAAAAGAGAGACCTTGTGGTACACTTCAAGGGAAGGAGGGTCACATGAGCGAACGGATGATCAACCAGTTTATGGAGATGGTTCAAATCGCGAGCGAATCCGGAGAGGAGGCCGAGTTCATCGAGTATCTGGCCCGGGAGTTCGCCTCCCTGGGAGGGAAGGTCCGGAAAGACGGTTACGGCAACCTGATCGCCCACATCCCCGGGAAAAACTCGAAGACCACGGCTCCGGTGCTCTTCTCCTGCCACGCCGACACGGTCAAACCCGGCAAGGGGATCAAGCCTCTCCTGAAGGACGGAGTGATCCGTTCCTCGGGAGAGACGATTCTCGGAGCCGACGACAAGGCCGGTATCGCCGAGCTGTTGGACGCCCTGAGAACCGCCGATATCCACCCCCCCCTGGAGATTGCCATCAGCCGGCAGGAAGAGGTTGGCCTGCTGGGGGTACGCAACCTTGACATGGGTCTGTTGACAGCCAAGAGGGGCTTTCTCCTGGACAACGACACACTGGAGACCATCGTTGTCGGAGGACCCACCTACTACGGGTTGGACGTCACCGTCCAGGGCTTGGCGGCCCACGCCGGAATGGCCCCCGAGAAAGGGATCAACGCAATCTGGGCCGCCGCCAAGGCAATCGCCTCTCTCCGGCTGGGTCGCCTGGACGGAGAGACCACCGCCAACGTCGGCGTCATCAACGGCGGCCTGATCCGCAACGGTGTCCCCGACAACGCCTGCTTCTTGGCCGAATGTCGTTCCCTGAGCCATAAGAAGGCCGAGGCCCTGATCCGGGAGATGGAGGGCGTCATCCGATGCCAGGCGGAAGCCTGCGGCGCCAAGACAGAGATCGCCATCAACAACGTCTGCAACGCCGTCAGCATCCCCGAAGAGGCCTGGACCGTCGCGACCGCCAAGAGGGCCCTGAGCTCCATCGGAATCGAGGCCCGCACCACCCTCATGACAGGCTACACCGACGCTTCGGTCTACAACAACCTCGGGATCGAGATGGCGGTGGTGGGAATCGGCGCCCAGGATGAGCACGCCCTGACCGAGCATATCTGTGTAGCGGACATGGAGAAGGCGCGGGACATGGTTCTGAAGCTCTTTTCCCTCTCCGCCGAATAGAGGCCCCAGTCAGGTCAAAAGTGAGAAGGAGGGTTCGCCCACCCTCTCCGACAAGGGATAGAAGCCAACAAGAGAGGTGGAGTCCGCCGAGGTTGAAGGGTTTTATCCAGCCGTAGACAAAGGGAAAGACGGTGAAGAAAAGAAAGTCGGAGAGAGGAAAGGGATAAACCAGAGAGTTTCAGGAGGCGACGCTGATCGGGAAGGTGGTACTTCCGAAAGAAAAAATAGCGAGGGGAGGATTTGAACCTCCGACCTTTGGGTTATGAGCCCAACGGGCTACCACTGCCCCACCTCGCAATCTGGGACTATTAAACCACCTTTTCTCTCCCTTGTCAAGGCTCGAGAGGGCTTTTTTCAAAAACGGCTCTGAAAGGCGTTTTTCATTCACCCATCCAACCTCCTTCAAGCCTCCCCTCTGGAGAGGAAAGAGGGCACTTTTTCTCCCCCTCCCTGGGGGAACTCCTTGTCCGAAGGGGAGGAAAACGGTACAATCCAAGGGATGAGGTGAGCCTATGAGAGCCGTTGAAACCGAGTGGTCCGGAGTCCCTTCCCTTTCCCTCTCCGAGGGCGGCAGAGAGGCGGTCGTCTCCCTCGCCTTCGGTCCCAGGATTCTCTTCTTCGGTCCCGAGGGTGGGGAGAACCTCTTGGGAATCCCGGAGGACTTAACCGAACCGAAGGATCCGGCGCTCTGGCGCCTCTACGGAGGCCACCGCCTCTGGCACGCTCCGGAGAGCCGCCCCCGGAGCTACCACCCCGACAACGGCCCGGTCTCATGGACCCGGGAGGAAGAGGGCGTCCTCTTCTCGGTTCCCACGGATCCGGCGGGAATCGAGAAGGAGATCACCCTCCGGTGGAGCCAAGGGAGACTCCTTCTGGACCACAGAATCACCAACCGGAACCTCTGGCCCATCGAGGCGGCCCCTTGGGCCATCACGGTCATGGCCCCCGGGGGAACGGCCATTCTCCCCCTCCCGGACGCCAAGAAGCCCCAGGAGAACCTCCTGCCGGACCTCTCGGTCTCCCTCTGGGGCTACACGGACCCCGGAGACGTCAGAATCCGGTGGAAACGCCCCCTTCTGAGGGTCCACCACGACCCATCGGCGCTCTCCCCTCTGAAGATCGGCCTCTCCCCGACGCTGGGGGCACTGGGGTACGCCCGGGCAAACTCCCTCTTCCTCAAGAGCTTCCCCCTCTTCCCCTCCCTCCCCTACCCCGACCGAGGCGCCGCCTTGGAGTGTTATACCGACGCCAAGGTCCTGGAGATCGAGAGCCTGGCCCCTCTCTCCCTTCTCGCTCCCGGAGAATCGGCCCTCCATGGAGAGGCCTGGACCTTCACGCCCCTGACGGAGCAGGAAACGGAAGAGAGCCTGGAGGACCTTCTCAAGAGGGCCGCCGCGGGAGAGATCCTCCCATGACAATGATGGGTTATAACGGGATCGGGTTGGACGTGGACCTCTCCAGGGGGAGCCTCTCCCCCTTTCCCCTGGAAGAGGGGTTTCTCCTCCGCTATCTGGGCGGTCGGGGCCTGGGGGTCGGATGGCTCACGGAGAGGGAACCCTTTCCGGAGGACCCTCTGGGAGAGGAAGCCCCTCTGATTTTCGTCTCCGGGGCCCTCAACGGAAGCTCCGCCCCTACGTCAGGGCGTTTCTCCGTCACCTGCCGTTCCCCCCTGACGGGGACCATCGTCAGCGCCAACTCCGGAGGTTTCTTCGGCCCCGCCTTGAAGAGGAGCGGGTTCGACATGGTCGTAGTCCGGGGAAAGTCGCCAAAACCGGTCTGGCTGAACATCCAAGAGGGGGAAGCCTCCCTCCATGAGGCGTCCGACCTCTGGGGGCTAGGAGCGGCGGCTGCAACGGAGAGACTCCGTAACCTCGCCTCCCCCCAGAGCCGCGTTCTGGCCATCGGCCAGGCCGGCGAACGGGGAGTCCTCTTCGCCTCCCTGGTCAACGACGGTGACCGAACCGCCGGACGGGGAGGGTGCGGCGCCGTAATGGGTTCCAAGAACCTCAAGGCCCTGGTCGTTCATGGGAGCCGGACCTTTCCAGCGGCCAAGGAGGAGCTCTACAAGGCGGCCCTCTACCAGACCCAAAAGCTGATCCGCTCCTTCCCGGTCACCGCCAGGGCCCTCCCGGAACTGGGGACGCCGGGTTTGGTCAAACTCATGGCCGACCACGACATGCTCCCCCACCGAAACTTTCAGGATGTATCCCACCGGCCCGAAGACGTGGAACTCCTCTCCGGAGAGAACCTGAGAAAGACCCTCTACGTTGGGCCCACAGGATGCGCCCTCTGTCCGATCCGATGCGGCCGGGAGATCGTCGTTCAGGGGGTTCGAGGCGGAGGCCCCGAGTACGAGACCCTGGCCAACATGGGGGCCAACCTCGGAATCTACGATCTCCAGGAGATCTCCCTGGCCAACTACCTCTGCAACGACCTGGGAATGGACACGATCTCCCTGGGAGGCACCCTGGCGGCGGCGATGGAGCTCTTCGAGAGGGGAGTCCTAACCGTGAAGGAGACGGGGGGAATCCCCCTCGCCTTCGGCTCCAAGGGGTTCCTTTGCCGGTTGACCGAGATGACCGGCCTGAGGGAAGGCTTCGGAAAGATCCTCTCCGAAGGCTCCCTCCGGCTGGCCCGACGCTTCGGCGTTCCGGAGCTCTCCATCTCCGTCAAGGGTCTCGAACTTCCCGGTTACGAGCCCCGAGCGACTACGGCCCAAGCCCTCGGGTATGCCACCTCCCCCCGAGGAGGGTGCCACCTCCAGGGCGGTTACGCCGTCTCTCTGGGTTTCTTCGGAGGTTCCCGGGAGGTCGACCGCTTCTTGATCGATACCGTGGCCGGTCACGTGATCGACCAACAGGATTCGGGCTGTCTCTCCGACTCCCTGGGTCTCTGCCGCTTCGCCTCCTTCTCCCTGGGAGAGGGGGAATTTGCGAGGCTTTTCGCCGGGTTCACCGGGGCCGAGATCGATCAGACCGAGCTTCAGGACAGGGCCTGCCTCATTCAGAACCAGGAGAGACGTTTCAACATCCGAGCCGGTTTCACCAGAAGGGACGATACTCTTCCGGAACGGTTCTTCACCGAGGCGATCCCCCTCTCCGGCAAGAACCGCCTCATCGACCGGGAGCTCCACTTCCGCCCCCTGTTGGAGAACTACTACCGTCTCAGGGGCTGGGATGAGGAGGGGGTACCCCCCGCTCCGGGAAGGAAAGAATGAGCCCTCAGGATAAAGCCGTCAGGAGAGAGATCGAGAGAATCGGCCGTGCCATGCTCGCCTTGGGTTACCAGAACACCCACAGCGGGAACATCTCGGCCAGGGTGGGAGACGAAGTCTACATCACGAAGACCGGCTCCATGAAGGGTCACCTCGGGGACCGGGACATCTGCCTCCCGGGCCTGGACGAACCAAGGTACGGCCTCTTTCAAGCCTCCTCGGAGACCGGAGAACACCGCAGGGTCCTCCACTACGCCAAGGCCATGGTCCACGCCCACCCTCCGGAGACGACCCTCCTCTCCTTCACCACCGACTCCATCGTTCCCGCCGACCCCTGGGGAAGAAGGTACCTGGGAAGGGTCCCGGTGCTCACCTTCGAGTACCCCGTAGGCTCTCCGGAGATGGAGGAGACCATTCCAGAGGTTCTCAAGGGGGTTCCCGCCCTGGTGGTCGCCACCCACGGTCCCTTCATCCGGGGCGAGAGTCTGGAGGAGGCCTTCTTCCTCCTCTGCCTGCTGGAGGCCTCCTCGTCGATCCTCCTGCACGCCAAGAGCATCAACATCACGCTTCCCGATGGGATCCCCCTGCCGAACCTCTCCCCCTTCTCCCCCCCCCTGGACCTCTGGGAGACCCTGGACCCGGAGCTCCACGGGCAGTACCTCCGGACCTCTTCGGACCTCTTCCTCCTCGGTCTCAGCCCCTTCCGGACCGCGAGTTTGAGCGTCATCGACGGCCCCTGTATCCTCTTCATGGAGAGAGCCTCGGCGCCGGAGGAGTTTCCCCACACCCTTCTCAGGCTCCCTCTGAACGAGGAGACTCCCTCCTTCCCCCTCTCCCTCCACCGGGAGGTCTACAGGATGAGCCACTCCAAGGCGGCCCTCTTCACCCTCTCTCCGGAGGTGATCTTCCAGTCCCTGCGGGCCCTGGACAGAGGGGAAGACCGTATCGTGCCCGTCGACGCCGAAGGGGGATACTTTTACCCGGCCATCCCGGTTCTCCCACCGGACGCGTCGGAGAGGGAGATCGTCAAGGCCGCGGTGAAGTACAAGATGGCCGCCGTAGCCGGGGTGGGCCTCCTCTCGGTTGGCTACACCTTGGGCCATGCGATCCACCACGCCTCCTCCGCCAGAAGCCTCTGCTTCTACCGGCGGCGGTTGCAAGAGATGGAAAAACTTGGTACTCTGGACGGGTACTCCCGCTTCCTCTGCGCGAGAGGGAAAGATTGGTGAAAGATCACAGGAGAGAGACCAATGGAAGAGAGAGAGTATAGGATCAGACCCATGGTGGAGGCTGACCTTCCGGAGGTGGAGAAAATCTTCCGGCTGGCCTTGGGATCCTTTGTCGGCCTTCCCCGCCCCGAAGAGTTCAGCGGC
>JAMOAD010000056.1 GCA_023621955.1 Acidobacteriota bacterium | reverse complement strand
ACGGAATGGTACCTTCAGGGAAAGGTTCCCCTACAGACACTGAAGGCCGACATCGATTACGGTTTCTTTGAAGCCTGTACCACCTATGGAAAGATCGGTGTGAAGGTTTGGATCTACAAAGGGGAGAAACTCAAAGAGAAGAGCATGAAGAGAGACGCTCTGATGGCCAAGGAGGCGTAACATGTTGATGCCTAAGAAGGTTAAATACAGGAAACAACAGCGCGGGAAGATGAAGGGGATGGCCCATTCGGGTAATCTCATCAGCTTCGGCGACTTCGCCCTTCAGACCTTGGACAGAGGATGGCTTACCTCCCGGCAGATCGAGGCCGCCCGTGTGGCCATCAACCGTTACATCAAGAAGGGAGGGAAGGTGTGGATCAGGACCTTTCCTTGGAAACCCATCACCAAGCGTCCCCCCGAGACTCGTATGGGAAACGGTAAGGGCGATGTGGCCGAATGGGTGGATGTCGTTCTTCCCGGCAAGATCCTTTTCGAGATCGGAGGAGGCATTCCGGAAGATACGGCTAAAGAGGCAGATAAATCTTTGGAAGAGTTAGGCAAGATGGAAGAAGAGCTGAAGTCACAGCTCTTCAAGCTCAATCTGCAGAAGTCTCTGGGTCAGCTTCAGAATCCCATGAAAATCAGAGGAGCCCGCAGGGATATCGCCCGCATCAAGACTCTTATCCGCGAAAGAGGAGAGAAGCAATGAAGAAAGTCACCAAGACAGGGGTGGTCACCTCTGCAAAGATGGATAAAACTGTAGTGGTGACCGTATACCGTACGGTCAAACACCCCCTCTACAGCAAGATGATCCGGCGATGGAAGAAGTTTATGGCCGACGACGGAGAGGGTATCTGTCGGCAGGGCGATACGGTCATCATCGAAGAGACCCGTCCTCTCTCTCGGCATAAAAGATGGAAAATCGTCAAGGTCATTGAGAAGTCCCAGTCCATTGAAGGTGAGGAGGTAGGCAATGTTGCAGATGCAATCGATCCTGCGGGTCGCTGACAACACAGGCGCCAAGAAACTTATGGTCATCCACTCGGCCCACGGTGCGGCTGATACCCATATATCCATCGGAGACATCGTGACCGCTTCCGTCAAAGAGGCGGAGCCCAACAGCAAGATCGAG
Source organism: Acidobacteriota bacterium (assembly GCA_023621955.1). Classification (GTDB taxonomy): domain Bacteria; phylum Acidobacteriota; class Aminicenantia; order JAMOAD01; family JAMOAD01; genus JAMOAD01. Next base: position 25,388 of record JAMOAD010000056.1, on the reverse strand, counting down.
AAGGGTTCCGTCGTGAAAGCCGTCATCGTTAGAACCGCTAAAGAGATCCGTCGTCGCGACGGTAGTTATATCCGGTTCGATGACAACGCGGCTGTCCTTGTCAACGGAGAGGGCGAACCTATCGGCACCCGTGTCTTCGGACCCGTCGCGCGTGAGTTGAGAGAGAAGAAGTTCATGAAGATCGTCTCTCTGGCTATGGAGGTACTCTGATGTTGAAGATAAAGAAAGGGGACACCGTCACCGTTCGCGCCGGTAAAGATAAGGGCAAGAACGGCAAAGTTTTGACCGTGGAACCCGATAAAAATAGGGTTATTGTCGAAAAGATCAACATCATAAAGAAGCATGTCAAGCCCAACCCCCAGAAGGGTATCAAGGGCGGCAAGCTTGAAAAGGAAGGGGCGATTCCCCTTGCCAAGGTGATGTACTTCTGCCAAAACTGTGGCCAAGGAGTCCGGGTGGGTTTTAAACTCTCCGAGAAAGGCGACAAGGTCAGAGTCTGTAAGAAGTGTGGAACCACTCTGGATTGAGGAGGGAAAGAAGATGATGCCCCGTATGAGAGAGAAGTACAACACCACTTTAAGACAAGAGCTGAAAGAGAAGCTCGGATGCAGCAACATCATGCAGGTGCCGAGGCTCGAGAAGATCGTCATTAACATGGGGGTCGGTGAAGCGACTCAGAACATCAAGGCGATCGACGCGGCCGCGGCTGACTTGGTGACTATCGCCGGGCAAAAGCCGGTGATCCGAAGGGCGAAGAAGTCGATCTCGGCCTTCAGGCTCCGTCAGGGCATGTCCGTCGGAGTCTCTGTCACCCTTAGGCACGATAGGATGTACGAGTTTCTTGATAGATTGATTTCCATCGTCCTCCCCCGTATCCGTGACTTCAAAGGCGTGCCCCACAAAGCCTTTGACGGAAGAGGCAACTACACCTTGGGACTCAAGGATCAGGTCAACTTTCCTGAGATCGATTACAACAAGGTCGACAAGAACCGCGGTTTGAACATCACCATCGTCACCACCGCCACCGAGGACAAGGGTGCTTACGAGTTGCTGAAAATGTTTGGTATGCCTTTCAGGGCGTAACAGGAGGAAGGAAAGATGGCTAGCAAATGTCAATGGGCTAAGTTGAAGAAAGGGAATAAATATAAAACCCGCGAGGTCAACCGTTGCAAACTCTGCGGCCGGGACCACGGTTACCACAGAGTTTTCGGCATATGCCGTCTCTGCCTTCGGGAACTGGCTCTGAGGGGAGAACTCCCCGGCGTCGTTAAGGCCAGCTGGTAAAATCATTAAGGAGAGAATGAGATGTTAACCGATCCCGTTGCCGATTATTTGACCCGTATTCGTAACGCCATACAGAAAAGGTTTGATACCGTCGATATGCCTAAGTCCAACTTCAAGGTTGAGATCAGCAAGATCCTCAAACAAGAGGGGTATATCGTGGATTTTGAAAACGCCAAGGACCAGAAGAAGCCTACCTTGAGAATTAAGCTGAAGTACAAGGACGGCCTCTCCGTCATCAGCGGACTGGATAGGGTTTCCAGACCCGGAAGAAGGATCTATAGCTCTTCGGAACGCGTACCGAAGGTTCTCAACGGTTTGGGAATCGCCGTAGTATCCACCTCCAAGGGTCTCATGACCGACCGGAAGGCTCGTCAGGAAGGTCTGGGCGGAGAGATAGTCTGCACCGTCTGGTGAGGAGGAGAAGAGATGTCCCGTATCGGAAAACAACCCATCGAGATACCGAAAGGTGTGAAAGTTGATATGCAGGAGGGGACGGTTCATGTGGAAGGCCCTAAGGGGAAACTGACCGTGCCTCTGCTTCCTGAACTCGACTACAAAGTCGAGGCTGGAAACCTGACCGTTTCGCCGAAAAATCTGGAACGTCGTGCCCGCTCCATGTGGGGTCTCTCCAGGACGCTCATCAACAACGCCGTCCAGGGGGTCACCCAGGGCTACACACGGTCTCTTCAGATCGTCGGATCCGGTTACAGTGTTCAGCTGGAAGGGAAAAACCTGGTCTTCGCCATTGGTTTCTCCCATCCTGTCACGGTGGTTCCCCCGGAAGGGATCTCCTTCACCGTGAAGGATCCAGCTAACTTCTCTATCGCCGGAATCGACAAGCAGTTGGTCGGACAGATCGCGGCCAACATCCGTTCCATCAGACCTCCGGAACCCTATAAGCTGAAAGGGATTCGGTACGTTGGTGAGAAGCTTATCCAGAAAGAAAGAAAGTTAGGAGCTAAGTAACATGATAAAGGATAAGGTTAGCGAGAGAAAAGTAAGACGCCTTAGGGCGAAAAGGGCGATCCGAAAGAAAGTCTTTGGATGTGCGGAGAAACCGAGGCTTGTCATTTTTAAGAGTCACTGCTACATCTATGCGCAGGCGATCGACGATCAAGCCGGGCATACCATGGCTGCAGCCTCCTCTCGGGAAGAGGGTTTTACCGCCGAAGGGAAATCCCTCAAGAATGTCCATGCCGCCAAAAAGGTTGGAGAGATTATTGGGGAGAGACTCCTGGAGAAGGGAATTAAGAATGTCGTCTTCGACAGGAATGGCTACCGTTATCACGGGAAAGTCAAATCCCTCGCAGAAGGCGCTCGAGAAAAGGGTTTGCAATTTTAGGAGGCGACCATGGACCACTATAAGAATAGAGACAGAGGCAGAGAAGAGGATAAAGAGTTTATCGATCAGGTAATCCTGATCCGCAGAGTCACCAAGGTCGTCAAGGGCGGTAAGAACATGCGGTTCTCGGCCCTGGTAGCCGTGGGAAACAAGAAAGGGATGATCGGTATCGGTAAAGGGAAAGCGAGAGAGGTTCCCGAGGCTATCCGAAAGGCTATCGAGCAGGCCAAGAGAAGGATGATCACCGTTCCTATCATGCATGAGACGATTCCCCATTATATCGAAGGGAAGCACGATGCGGGTCACGTTGTTCTTCGCCCGGCCAATAAAGGTACTGGAGTCATTGCCGGTGGCGCGGTGAGGATTATTCTGGAGCTTGCAGGAGTTCAGAACATTCTGACGAAGAATATCGGAAGCAGAAACGCCATTACATCCGCCCGCGCGGCCATCGAGGGGTTGAGAAGGCTGAAGAGCCCCGCCTCTGTCGAGAGAATGCGTGATAAGGGACTCAAGGAGTAAGCCATGAAGAAGCTGAGAGTAACGCTTATGAAAAGCACCATCGGCCATACAGATAAGCAGAAGGCGAACGTTATTGGACTCGGTCTGAGAAGAATACGTCACAGTGTTGTTCTTGAAGACAGACCGGAGATCAGAGGCATGATCAACCAAGTGATTCACCTGTTGAAAGTCGAAGAGGTGGAGGAGTAAGATGAACCTGACCCAGATTAAACCTATAAAGAAGGCTCTCCACAGCAGGAAAAGGGTGGGCCGCGGACCGGGTTCCGGACTCGGAAAGACCTCGGGAAGAGGCTTCAACGGTCAAAAGTCTCGGAGCGGTTATTCCCGTCGTTACGGATTCGAGGGCGGTCAGATGCCGATCGTCCGTCGTATGCCGAAGCGTGGTTTTTCCAACTGCCCCTTTAGAGAGGAGACTCAGATCGTGAACCTCATCGATCTCGAGAGAGTCTTCACTGGAGGAGAGGTTACAGTCGTTGAAATGAAGAAGGCTGGCCTTGTGAAAGGCGAAAAGGCAAAAGTTCGAGTCCTTGCCAAGGGATCTCTCACGAAAAGCCTTGTCGTCCATGCCAACCACTTTTCCCAGAAGGCCGCTGAGGCGATTACCTCCGCTGGCGGAAAGGCTGTCGTTATCGGTCAAGAGTAATTTCTCTAATAACCGAAGAGGAGAAGGATCTTGCTGAAAAGCATTCGAAACATCTTTGCCATACCCGATCTGAGGAAAAGAGTGATCTTCACCCTTCTTCTCCTCGCGGTCTACCGTTTAGGAGCGCAGATACCCATTCCTGGCATCAACGCTGAAGCGCTCTTCGAGTTTTTCAAGAGTGCCGCCGGTGGGTTTCTTGGTTTCGTTGATCTTTTCGCCGGCAGAGCCCTGAGCAGGATGTCGATCTTTGCCTTGGGGATCATGCCCTACATCTCCGCCTCGATCATTCTCGAACTCTTGGTCGTTGTCTGGCCCTATCTTGAGAAGTTGAAGAAGGAAGGGGAGCTTGGGCAGAAGAAGATCACCCAGATGACCCGTTATGGAACCGTAGTCATCTGCTTGGTCCAAGGTCTTGGTATGGCCATCGGTCTTGAAAGGGCTACCTCTCCGACAGGACAACCGGTCGTCATGGATCCGGGCTGGGGCTTCCGCTTTATCACCGTGATTACCTTCATGGCCGGAACGATCTTCATCATGTGGCTTGGCGAACAGATCACGGAAAGGGGTATCGGAAACGGAATCTCACTGATCATCTTCTCGGGAATCGTTGTCGGACTCCCTCGAGGAATCGCGGATATCGTCGAGAAGCTGAGGGGCGGCGAGATGTCCCCTCTCAAGATTCTCTTCCTCTTAGCCTTCATGCTTGTGGTGACAGGTTTTATCGTCTTTGTAGAACGCGGGCAGAGAAGGATCCCTGTCTCCTACGCCAAGAGAGTCCAGGGCCGGAAGATCTACGGTGGACAATCTACACACCTTCCTATTAAAGTGAACACCGGCGGGGTGATCCCGATCATCTTCGCCTCTTCGGTTATCACCTTCCCCGCCACAATCGCCGGGTTTATTAAGCATCCGATCGCCCAGTCCATCTCCAGGCAGCTCTCCTTCGGTATGCCTTTATATGTCCTGCTCTACCTTGCAGGGATCGTTTTCTTCACCTATTTTTATATCTCCATCATCTACAACCCTCAGGATGTCTCGGAGAACCTCAGAAAATACTCTGGGTTCATCCCGGGGATCAGACCAGGGAAAAACACCGCCGACTACATCGATTCCGTCCTTTCCCACCTGACCTTTATCGGCGCCATCTATCTCGCCGTGGTAGCTCTTATTCCGGAGTTTCTCATGGCCGGTGTCAAAGTCGATACGATCCCCTTCATCGGGGACTCTCTCGACGCCTTCCTTCCTAAATGGTTTACTCAGGGAATGAACGTGAACTTCTACTTCGGCGGTACTTCGCTTTTGATCGTCATCGGGGTTGCCATGGATACTCTCAATCAGATCGAGTCTCAATTGGTTATGAGAAACTACGAGAGTTTCCTCGGCGGTCGCACAAGACTTCGGGGCAGGAGATGAAGCGGATTGTATTACTGGGGCCACCTGGGAGCGGTAAGGGTACTCAAGGAGACATGATCTCTCAAAAGTACGGTTGGCCCCGTATCTCCACGGGGGATATCTTTCGTGAAGCCGCGGAAGCGGGTGACGAAAGGGGGCTTATGATCAAGGCAAGGATCGATCGGGGCCTGCTCGTGGATGACCACATCGTGATATCCTTGGTCAAGGCCAGAATCGAGAGAGAAGATTGTCAGCACGGGTATATTTGGGATGGATTTCCCAGAACAATTAACCAGGCGGAGGAATCCCTGAAATGGTGTAAAGAGGGGGACCAACAGCTTGCCTTCTTCATCGATATCACAGATCAGGCGATTCTCCAGAGGCTGACGGCAAGAAGAACATGCCATGAGTGTCACTCGGTCTTCAACGGTCACAACCGGGAATATCCGAAAGACGGACTCTGTCCCAAGTGCAGAATCCCTCTTATTCAAAGGGATGATGATAAAAAAGAGGTGATATCCAAGAGGTTGGAAGTCTACCATTCCACCACGGAACCGCTTCTTCGGTATTACAAGGGTATGGAATACTTCTATAAGGTTGACGGAAGCGGCGATCCGGATACTCTTTTCAAGAAAATCTGTGATATAATTGAGGCCGCTTAAGATGATTATTTTAAAGACCCAGGAAGAAAAGAAGAAGTTACGTGAGAGCAACCGAATCGTCGCTCTCGTCTTGAGGGAGATTGAAGCCCTCGTAAAGCCTGGGGTGAGAACCGCAGATCTTGATAAATTCGCTGAAGAGCTCATCCTCAAAGAGGGAGCGACGCCCACTTTCAAAGGGTACAACGGCTTTCCGGCCTCTCTCTGCATATCCGTCGACGAGGAAATCGTCCATGGAATCCCTTCTGTAAGAAGACTGAAGGAGGGAGAGATCGTCAGCATCGACGTTGGTGCCACCAAGAACGGTTATGTCGGTGACGGCGCCAGAACCTTTCAGGTTGGAAATGTCGATGATAGGGCTCTGAAGCTGATGAAGTACACTGAAGAATCGCTCTGGAAGGCTGTTGAGAAGGCTGTTCCTGGAAACAGGATATCCGATATCTCCAACGCGGTTCAAAAGCACGTTGAGGCGGAAGGTTTCTCTGTGATCCGGCAGTTCGTTGGGCACGGGATCGGAAGGAACATGCACGAGGATCCTCAGATTCCCAACTACGGACGACCCGGAAGGGGACCGGAGATTAAGAAAGGTATGGTATTCGCTATAGAACCCATGGTAAGCGAAGGGAAGAGCTGTGACGCCGTCGTCCTGGACGATGGATGGACGGCGGTTACCTCCGACGGTGCCAGGGCCGCCCACTACGAAGTGAGCGTTTTTGTGGAAGAGGGGGGCGCTGAAGTCCTCACGGTGATATAGAGATGAGCAAAGAAGACCACATCGAGATCAAAGGCATCGTTCGGGAAGTGTTGCCGAACGGAATGTTTAAGATCGAGATGGAGAACAATGCGGAACATATTATCTTGGCCCATATATCAGGGAAGATGAGAAAGCATAGAATCAAGATCCTCCCTGGGGATAAGGTGCTTACAGAGGTTTCCCCCTACGATTTGACCAGGGGGAGGATCGTATACCGCTTTTAGGAGGAGAAGAGATGAAGGTGCGCGCTTCTGTAAAAAAACTCTGTGATAAATGCAAGATCATCAAACGGCATGGAGTCGTTCGGGTGATCTGTGAAAACCCCAAGCACAAACAGAGACAAGGATAAGAGAGGAGGAGTTCCATGGCGAGAATCGCGGGCGTAGAAATCCCCGATAACAAAAGGGTAGAGATAAGTCTGACCTATATCTTCGGAATAGGGCGTTCAAAATCTCAGAAGATATTGGAACAGGCCAAGGTTGACAAGAACAAGAGAGTCAAGGAACTCAAGGCCGAAGAGCTCAACACCATCCGTATGATCATCGAAAAAGAGGAGAAGGTTGAGGGTGATCTTCGCAAAGAGATCCAGATGAGCATAAAGAGACTCATGGAGATCAACTGCTACAGGGGACTCCGCCACAGAATGGGTCTTCCTGTACGTGGACAGAGAACCAAAACCAACGCTAGGACCCGGAAGGGACCTCGGGGTTCTTTGATCAAGAACAAGAAATAAGGAGGATGTAGATGCCGCCCCGAAGAATGGCCAAAAGGAAGAAAAAGATACTCAAGACGGTTGATCAAGGTATTGCGAATATCTTCTCGACCTTTAACAATACAATCGTCTCCATATCCGATAGAGAAGGGAACGTGATCGCCTGGTCTTCCGGTGGAACGGCCGGTTTCAAGGGATCCCGTAAGGGAACTCCCTTCGCCGCGCAGATCGCCGCTGAGCGTTGCGTTCAGAAGGCTAAAGAGTATAAACTCTCCTCGGTGGAAGTGAAGATCAAGGGGCCTGGCCCCGGTCGTGAAGCCGCCTTGAGAACCCTTCACTCTTCGGGTCTTAGGGTCCATTCGATCAGCGACATTACACCCATCCCCCACAACGGATGTAGGCCGAGAAAGAAAAGGAAAGTATGAGGAGGATAGACCATGTCGAGATATACGGACGCTAAGTGCCGTCTCTGTCGGAGGGAACAAGAGAAGCTTTTTCTCAAGGGCGCCAAATGTAGTTCTGAAAAGTGCGCCATGGAAAAAAAGCGTCTCCATCCCGGAAAAGATGCGAAAGGGCAGACCAAACCCCTTATCGGATACAATCAGCAGCTTCGTCAGAAGCAGAAGGTGAAGAGACACTATGGAATGACGGAGAAGCAGTTCTATCTCTTCTTCCAGAAGGCCAACAAAATGACGGGAGTTACCAGCGACAACCTCTTCCAGATGTTGGAAAGAAGGCTGGACAACGTCGTCTACAAGGCTGGATTCGCTTGCTCCAGGGATCAGGCCAGACAGATGGTCTCCCATGGGTTGGTCCATGTCAACGGTCATAAGGTCGATATCCCCTCCTACCTCGTTAAGAAAGAAGACAAGCTGACCTTTAAAAAGAAGAACCTCGAATCTGAGACCTTTAAGGATCAGATCAACGTTTCGAAGTCTTTGGCCAACTCCAGGGACAGAATCGTGCCCGGCTGGATCGAGGTCAATTACGATAACTTCGAAGCCAAAGTTCTCGAGTATCCTTCTATAAAGGATGTGTACCTCACGGTTGAACCCAGACTGATCGTCGAGCTTTACTCCAAGTAAGAGGGGGACCCATGAAAAAGTTTATGATAGGTTTCCAGAAGCCCCGGTTGGTTGAGGTCGACGAGGGGTCGTTGACTTCAACGTTCGGCAGATTCACGGCTCAACCGTTTGAAAAGGGCTTCGCCACTACCGTAGGGAACGCCGTAAGGCGGGTTCTTCTCTCCTCGATAGAGGGAGCCGCCATCGTGGCCGTTCGGTTCGATGGAGTGGTTCATGAGTTCTCTACGATCAAAGGGGTTTGGGAAGATGTTCTCAACATTATCCTTAACTTAAAAACGATCCCTTTGAAGATGGAAGGCGATGGTCCTAAGAAACTGACTCTGAAAAAGTCCGGGGAAGGCGAGGTCAAATCCGGAGATATCAAGTGCCCGGAGGGCGTTGAGATCTTTGATAAAGAGATTCACATCGCTACTCTCGATACGGATGGAAAGATCGCGATCGATATGATCGTGGATAAAAATTTCGGGTATGTGCCCGCTGAGTATAACTTCGATGAGGAACTTTCTGTGGATTACATTCCTGTCGACTCGGTGCACTGCCCTATCAAGAATGTAAAATATACTGTCGAAAACGCCCGAGTGGGGTTCAGGACCGATTACGAGAAGCTGAACCTCGAGGTAGTCACCAACGGGACGATCAACCCGGTGGAAGCGGTCGATAAGGCGGCAAAGATTCTTCGTCAGCATCTGGCGATATTCCTTCGTAGCGAAGACAGCTTCACCCTGGCTAAAAACGATGGTGAGGACGATGTCTACTCCTCGAAGGTTGATCTACTGGCCTCCTCTATCAACGTTCTGAAGCTTTCCGCAAGGGCTTCCAACTCTCTGACGCAGGCTCAGATCAGCCATGTTTATAAGCTGGTCCAGAAGGAAGAGAAAGAGCTCATGGAGGTAAAGAAGCTTGGCCGGAAGACATTGAACGAGATCATTGAGAAGATTCATGAGCATGGGTTCGATTTGGGAGTGAAACTCCATCAGGACCTTTTAAAGAAAATAGAATCTAAAGCTAAAAGGAGTGAGGAAGAATGAGACACCTGGTCGCCCATAGAAAGTTGCGGAGAAACCAGGGCCACCGGATGGCCCTTCTGAAGAACCTCGTGGCCTCTCTTATCGAAAACGAGAGAATCGTCACGACGGTTGCTAAAGCCAAAGAGACGAGGCCTCTGGCCGAGAAGATGATCACCCTGGGAAAGAAAGGTACCGTGCATCACCGCCGTTTGGCCTTCCAGTTCATCAACCGGGCTGGACACGTCAAGAAGGTTTTCGATACCCTCGCCCCCCGTTTTTCCGCGCGGAACGGCGGTTATACGAGGATCATTCATCTGGACGAGAGAAAAGGGGATGGCGCGGAAATGGCTATTCTCGAATTCGTAGACTATCAGTTCAAGAAGAAGGATAAAAAAGAGAAGAAAGAGACGGCTCCTAAGAGCTGAAACGTTCTTCCTCGAAAAGAGAGAGGCCTCTCCGAAAGGAGGGGCCTTTTTTTTTACTCCCTAGGGAGAGAGAGGAAGACTTCTCTGAAAGACTCTTTGTCGTTCAGAGAATACGAAAGGTGAGGTAGGCGGTAAGCTTGAGGTTGTTGAGGGGAAGCTTAAGAGCCTCTTTCCCGACACGTTTCATCTCAGCCTCGCCGTCGGTGTATTGAATAAACAAGGCGCCACCGGCTCTTTTGAAGAGAGATTTCTGAAGGAGAACACCGAAGTTGATCCCCGAGGTGTTGACTCTCTCTTCGTTGAGAACGACCTCTTTCAGAACGGGTACAGTGTAGGGAGAGACTTCGGAGACGGAAACCTCTTGAAGAATCTCAGGTTTCACGGAGAGCAGGGTGTAACCGACGAAGAGGGAAAGGGCCAAACCTTGGGAGCGGTAGAAACGGTAGATGTAGTTGAAATCCCACTGGTTGACCCTATAGGAAAGATCGTTCCTAGTAAGGGAGAGGGGACGGAGAGTGTGAACGTAGTAGGGGTGGGGGTAGGTACTCTCCATGAAAAGGTCCATATCCGCATTGGAACGGCTCCAAAGGAAGAGGACTCCCGAGTTGGGAAGAAAGTAGAACCCTAACAGGGCCCCTTCCTGAATCCCTCCTCGGATGTTGTAATCGCTCAGACGAGTGAACTCCTCTTGAAAGTAGAAGCCCCGCTGAGAATCGTGAAAATCCCGAAAGAAGAAGGGGATTCCCACTCCAAGCCCTACAAAGAGTCGGGGGACCTCTGCGGAAAGGGAGGAGGAGAGAAGAGTACAAAGGAAACAGATAACAAAAATCAACCTCTTCATCGAACGTTCCGTTCTTTTCATGCCCTACCATTATAGAGAAGAGGGTCAGGGTAAGTCAACACCTCCAGGCGACTCGCTTCCTAGGAGGACGTAAGGTGCCTCCAATTCTTTGATCTAGACCCATGAGCTACGGACCAAGGAGGGTACAGAGGAGGAGAAGCAGATTCAAACGTTTCCCTCTCTCCCTCTTCAGACATCACTTTAAATGGGATACTCCATAATCTGAACGGTTACGGCGGACACACCATAAATTCCTTATAGATCCTTATGGTTTTGGATGACACATCAGGGATGTGCGGAGACAACGGGTCTCTTCGGCGGACGACTCACGATGGAGTGAGAGGGAGAAGAAAAATCTGCGATCGTCTTCGGCCTAGGCCTATCTTTCCCTTGATTTAAAGACGGTTTTGATTTATATATAGAAGCTATTGTTGAATTCCCCTCATTCGAGGGAAGAACGTCGGAGGTATTTATGCTGAAAGGTATGCGTAAAAATGTGAAGTCCCTGAGCATCTTCCTGTGGGTTGTCATTTTTTCCTTTGTCTTCTTTATTTTCGTCGACTGGGGTGCAGGGAGGCTTGGTCCTAACGCCAACGCGGACACTGTAGCTTGGGTGGGAGGGGATCGAATCTTGACCGCCGACTTCAACACCGCTTTGAGGGACCGTAAGGAGATGATCAACCGTCGCTACGGCGAACAGGCGAAGCAGATCGTCAACGATCCTCAGTTCCCGGCCAGGGTTCTGCAGGAGATGGTGCAAGAGCGGATCATGACCCTGGAAGCCGACAGACTAGGAATAAAGGCCTCCGACGATGAAGTGAAAGGGAAGATCCAGACCTATCCGGTTTTCAAGGATGAAAAGGGACGCTTCGTCGGGTACCAAAGGTATCAGGAGACTCTCAGCTACTTTCACATGACGATCCCTCAGTTTGAGGAGAGTCTGAGGAAAGAGATCATCATCGACAAGCTCAAGACCTACCTGACCGCTGGGATCACGGTGACTCCTGAACAGGCCTTCTCGGAGTACAAGAAGGAGAAGGACGGAGCCACTGTAGACGCCTACATTCTGGACAGCCAGCAGGTCCCCTATGACGGTGTCCCAACGGACGCGGAGTTGAAGGCCTTCTATACAAAGAAGCAGGGCGAGTTCCGTATTCCTGAGATGAGGGGAGTCTCCTATGTTCTCTTCGATACAAAGAGCGCCGAGAAGAAGGTCGGGGTGTCGGACGGTGAAGTAAAGAGTTACTACCAGGACAACATCGTCCAGTTCAAGGAGCCGGAAAAGAAATATCTGAAGAGAATCTTCGTTAAGAAATCCGATAAATCGAAGGAGAAGATCGAGGCTGTTCTGAAGGCTCTCAAAGAGGGGAAGGACTTTTCTCTCCTGGCCAAGGAGAACTCTGAGGACGCTAAGGCCCAAAGCGGCGGTGATTGGGGTGCCTTCGAGTGGCTCTACCTGATTCCTGAGCAGGAGAAAGAGGCCATCAAGAAACTGAACGAAGGGGCGATTTCGCCTGCCGTAGAAAGCGAGCAGGGAACATCGATCCTCTACCTCTACAAATTTGAGGCTGAGAAGGTCGCCTCTATAGAAGAGGTGAAAGATCGTATCTCCACGTTCCTCCGTTATCAGAAGGCCCAGAAGCAAGTTCAGAAGGAGGCCCAGGAGTTTCTGAAGAGCGTCGGCAAGAAGGATTTGGCCGCGGGAGCCTCCAAGCTGGGGATGAAGGTTGGTACCGCGCAGAACCTGCGCAGCGGGGACGCGATTCCCGAGGTAGACCCCTCCGGAGCCGTTTCCAAGGAGATCTTCAACCTTGCCAAGGCAGGGGAGAAGAGTCAGCCCATCTTCACCTACAACGGAGCGGTTGTCGCTCAACTCCTTTCCATGACACCCGAGAGAGCCGCCCGTTACGAAGAGGTGGGAGATAAGGTGCGGGAGGCTTTCATCGGTACGAAGAGACGGGAACTCGCCTACGGTAAGGCCAAAGAGATGGTCCTTCAGCTCCAAGGGGGGAAGGTTCCCCCGGCGGCCCCCTTCATGACCGTGAAGAGCGGTGAAGCCGTGACACGGGTCGGTACACTCGCAGATGTGGGCCGTGTGAAGGGTCTGGAAACCTTCGCCTTTACAAAGGAAGTGGGAAGCGTGTCCGAGCCTCTCTATACAGACAAGGGTTACGTTGTCGTCAAGCTTCAGAAGAAGGAGATCAAAAGCCAGGAGGAATTTAACAAAGAGAAGAAGGCCTTCATGGAGAGCCTCGTCTCTAACCAAAAGGATCTCTTCTTCGCCGGGATCTTTCAGAACCTCTTGGAAAAATACCCTGTGAAAGTGAATAACTTCGTTATGGAGAGCTACCGCAAAGGCGGAGAGTGAGGAGAGAAACCATGGGCGATGAGAACGGCGGAAAGAGAGAACTCGCGGAAAACGCATACAGGAAGCTGAACCCGGGAGAGGTTTACACCTCTTTCGTTCCCAGCAAGAGTGAGATTCCCGAAGTAACCTTTCGCTCGGTGATTTGGGGAACCGTTATGGCCGCCCTCTTTTCGGGAGCCGCGGCCTTTCTTGGACTCAAAGTCGCCCAGGTTTTCGAAGCCGCTATCCCTATAGCCATTCTGGCCGTGGGGATGGCGGGTCTTTTCAAGAGGAAGAGCACGATCCTTGAGAATATTATCATCCAATCCATCGGGGCCTGTTCCGGGATGGTTGTCGCCGGGGCCATCTTCACGCTCCCAGGGATCTTCGTCTTAAGGTTGGATAAAACTGTGGGGATCAACTTCTGGGATATCTTCCTGGCATCCCTCTTTGGAGGGGTCTTGGGCATCCTCTTCATGATCCCCTTCCGGAAGTATTTCGTCTCTGAGATGCATGGAGAGTTCCCCTTCCCCGAGGCGACGGCCACTACAGAGGTTCTTGTGGCGGGAGAGAAGGGAGGAAAGCAGGCCAAGGTTCTCGTCATGAGCATGGTCGTCGGAGGGCTCTACGACTTCTGCGTCCACACCCTGGCCCTCTTCAGGGAGGTCTTCACAACAAGGTCCTTCGGTTGGGGTGTCAAGTTGGCCGAGCGCTCCAAGATCGTCTTCAAGTTGGATGTTCTCGCCGCCGTCCTCGGCTTGGGCTATATCGTCGGCCTCAAGTACGGGGCCATCATCTGCGCGGGCTCCTTGGTCTCCTGGTGGGTCTTCATCCCCCTGGTGAACCACATAGGAGGCGCCTCCTTTCACGCTCTTCCCGCGGAGGTTCTCTTTACCCAGTATGTCAGACCTATCGGAATCGGTGCCATTGCCGCGGCCGGAATCATCGGGATTCTTAAGAGCTCCGGAGTCATCGTTCAAGCCTTCGGAACAGGGATCAAGGGGATCTTCAAGAGAAAGAGCGGTTCCCTGGAATCCTCCTCGAACAGAACCGACCGGGATCTTCCTATGACTCTCGTCTTCGCCGGAATGGTTCTGGTTGCCATCGTTGTTTTTCTCTTCTTCCGGCTCTCGGTATTGAGCGGAGCCTCCGGGATCTCCCCAACGAAGATCAGTTTGATCGCCCTCTGCGTCGTTCTAGTGATCAGCTTCCTCTTCACCTCCGTGGCCGCTAGGGCGACGGCGATCGTCGGCACCAACCCTGTCTCGGGGATGACCCTCATGACCCTCCTGCTCTCCAGCGTGATATTGGCCTCCTCGGGCCTCTCCGGTGAGTACGGAATGATGGCGGCCCTCGTGATCGGAGGAGTCGTCTGCACGGCCCTCTCCTGTGCCGGTGCCTTCGTTACGGATCTGAAGGTTGGGTACTGGCTCGGTTCCACCCCTATGAACCAACAGAGGTTCAAGTTTTTAGGGGTTCTTGTGGCAGCTCTCTCGGTGGGGGTCGTGATCCTTCTCCTCCATAAAACCTACGGTTTTGTTCCTGTGAAGAACCAACAGACTCTGGAGATCGCCAAGATCATCCAGACGGCTCCGGCGGGTTCTCCCGAGGCCCGAGAGGCTCTACTGAAAATGGAGAGATCCCTCGACGAGCTCTCCGCTCCCCAGCCTGTTCAGAAGAGCTTCCAGGAGTTGAAGGCTCAGGATGGTCAGGGCGGATACGTTGCGGCACGGGAGCGGTTCCTGGGCGAGTTCCAATCCTCTGAGCCCTTGCCCGCCCCTCAGGCGAACGCCATGGCCGCGGTGATCAAGCCTCTCATGGAGAAACAGTCTTCCGCCCCTTGGATGCTTTACCTCTTCGGTGTCTTCTTCGCCGTGATCATGGAGATGGTCGGAGTTCCCCCCCTGGCCTTCGCTCTGGGAATGTACATCCCCTTGGAGTTGAACACGCCCTTCCTTTTGGGTGGTTTCCTCTCTTACCTTGTGAAGAAGTCCACAAAAGACGCCGATCTCTCCCAGAAGAGGCAAGCCCGGGGGACTCTCATCGCTTCGGGTTTCATCGCCGGCGGGGCCATCATCGGAATCGTTGCCGCTCTCCTCAAGTATGTCAACCTCGAAGAGGCCATCCGAATCAACCTTGCCCAGAAGCCTATCGGGGAGTGGTTGGCCCTGGTGATGTTTATCCTGATTTCCATCTACGTCTATGTCGATTCTCGACGAGCCTCTCGGGAGGATTGAGATGAACCTTTTGATAGAGGAAAAGCTGAAACAAGCCGCCGGGCTCCTGGAAGAGGGAGACGCCGATCTCTGGCTGACTCTGGTCAGGGAGAGCTCACGGACCCATGACCCCATCCTGGACTACATCTTCGAAGGACACGTCGTATGGCCGTCGGCCTTCATGGTGACCCGTTCCCGAGAAGCCTTCGCCATCGTCGGATCCCTGGACGCCTTATCGGTGGAATCCCTGGGAACCTACAAGGTGATTCCCTATGTTCAATCCTTCAGGGAGAGCTTTCTTCCCTTTCTCGAGAAGCTGGGACCGAAGAAGATTCTCATCAACTACTCCTCTGAAACGGCTACCGCCGATGGGATGACCCATGGCATGTACCTCTACCTACAGGAGATTCTCCAGGGCACTCCCTTTCGGGAGAGGCTTCACTCCTCCCAGGAGCTCATCGGCTCTCTCATCGGAAGGAAGAGTCAAGAGGAGGTTGGACGCATCCAGAGGGCTATCGATGCAACCTTGGGCCTCTTCGAAGAGGTTACCCGTCTTCTGAAGCCGGGGATGACCGAGAAAGAGGTGGCGGCCTACCTCTCCCAGAGAATCGAGGAGAACCGGTGGAAACCGGCCTGGGATGTGGAGACTTGTCCGGCCGTCTTTTCCGGCCCCCAGAAGGGAGGAGCCCATTCGTCCCCAACCGATAAGGCTATCCAACGGGGAGAGGTGGTGAACATCGACTTCGGTCTGATGATCGATGGGTATGTCAGCGATCTGCAAAGGAGTTGGTACCTTCTTGCCCCCGGAGAAAAAGAGCCTCCAGAGGGTTTGAAAAAGGCATTTCGAGTCCTTATCGACTCCGTGGATCTGGCCGTCAAAGCCCTCAAGCCCGGTGTCAAAGGCGTGGAGATCGATTCCCTCACCCGGAACCATATCACCTCCCAGGGCTATCCCGAGTTTCCCCATGCCCTGGGGCACCAGGTTGGCCGCTGTGCCCACGACGGTGTGGCCCTTCTGGCCCCCCCATGGGAGAGGTACGGTAACATTCCCGAACTGACCCTGGAAGAGGGAATGGTCTTTACTGTTGAGCCGAGAATCTCTCTCCCCCAGTGGGGGGTGGTGACCGTAGAGGAGATCGTCAAGGTCACTCCCCAGGGGGGAGTCTACCTTTCGAAGCCCCAGAAAGAACTGATCCTCGTCGGCTGAGCGGGAGGGGGGCGCTGTGGAACGCCTTACCCCAGGGGTTCTGCTGGCTATATTTCTTGCCGCGGTGGTCTTTCTCCTTTTGATTGCCGCCCTGGAAAGGACTCTCTCCCGATTCCTGAAGAAAAAGAGACGCCAGAGGGGAAACCCCTTTCCCCCTCTGAAGGAACAGAAAAACTTTCGCGTCACTCCCCGAAGTTCTCTGGGGAGGAGGCCCTCCTGCCACATCCGCTTTCGGAAAAACGAGAGGGAAGAAGAGGAGGTCTTGGGCTTTCTCTACGATATCTCTCTCGGAGGCGTCGCCTTCGAGCCGAATTTCCCGCTTAGGAGGCTTCAGGAAGGGCAGATTCTCGAGGATCTAAGGATCGAGGTGCGGGGGCGGGAGGTGGGGATCCTCCGGGCCAAGGTCTTGCGGATTCTCTCCCAAACAGGGAACAGATTGGTCGCTCTGAAGTTTATCGATATGGACAGCCGTTCCCGGGGGCTACTGGAAGAGATCCTTGCCTCTAAAGAGTAGCTTTGGTCATCGGAAGGAAGGGTTCTCCCAGGAGCTTTCGTTGATAGACCCAAGACCGGAAAGGGAAAAGGGAGAGCCCCTGGTTGTTCCTTTCCCGCCGGGAAGGCTCTTCGGGGCAAAGGGAAATGAGCGAAGTCCTCTCCTCAGAGTGAAGAGAGGCTGAAAAGGAGGAACTCCCTATGAGGTTCAACCTTGTCGATGTCTTCGCGGAATCCGCCTATTCCGGGAACCCCCTGGCGGTCTTCTTCTGCGAAAGAGCTTTGCCCGCTGAGATGATGCAGCGGATTGCCAACGAAATCCACTTCTCGGAATCGGTGTTTGTCCTCTCCTCTCAGGAGGAAGACGAAGGGTGGCCGGTGCGAATCTTCACTCCTCTCCATGAGGTCGCTTTTGCAGGACATCCCAGCCTGGGTGCGGCCTACATCATCAGCCGAACCCTCTTCGACAGGCCGGTGTCCACTGTCAAACTGAGGGCTAAGGCGGGTCTGATCCCGGTTTATCTCTCCCCGGAAAGGAACGGCCCCCTCTGGATGGACCAGATTCCCCCTCTTTTCGGCGAGACCCTTCCGGCCTCCGAGCTGGCCCCTGTGTTGGGATTGCCTGTCGAGGCGATCGATGGACGGTACCCTGTGCAGGAGGTCTCTACGGGTCTTCCCCACATCCTCGTTCCTCTCGTCTCTCTGGAGGCTTTAAAAGAGGCGAAAATCGATCGAGAACGCTACTTCCGCCTCGTCGAAAAGACTTGGGCGAAGCCTATCTTGGTTTTCTCACTCCAGGGCCGCGACTCCACTCACCAGGTCAGCGTGAGGATGTTCGCCGATTATCTAGGGGTTTCGGAGGATCCCGCCACCGGGAGCGGGAACGGTTGTTTGGCCGGATACTTGGTGAAACACCGCGTCCTGGGGGCCCAGGAGATCTCTCTCGTCTCCGGACAAGGCCACGAGATTGGTCGGCCCTCCCACCTCTTCCTCGAAGGGAGAGATCAGGAGGGGGGAGCCCTCTCCGTCCGCGTCGGTGGGAGGGTGGTGGATACGGCCTCCGGGGAGTGGAGCCTCTGATCTTAGGGGACTCTTCTCGGTTCGGGAAGGGGTTAAGGGTCTTAGAAGCCCTAGAACCGGAGAAGAAGCCTCCGGGAGTGAGGGGCCGGTCGCTTCGGGGAGAGTAAAAGGGAAGGGGGGCATTCAGCGTTTCGAGGAGCGGAGGGGAGAGAGGACTCCCCTCCGCTCTTTAGGCTTGTTTTCGTTAGAAGTCGAAACCAATCCAGAACTTGACCTCTTTGTTGCTGTTTTTCTCCAGGTCGGTACGCCAGGTCCACTCAACGTGCATGGGGTAACCGAAGAGAAAGAACTCGATCCCGTAGCCGATGGAACCGACGCTGTCCTTGAGACGGAGGTCCTTCCAGTCCATGAAGCTGAAATCTTCTCCCTTCAGCCACGCGCCGCCGGCGTCCAGGAAGAAGACCCCTCGGACGGGACCGAGGATGCCCAGGGGAGTGAGGGCCAGGTGGACCAGGGGAAAACGAAACTCCATGTTGAAGAAGAGGAGGTTGTTTCCCACCAGGGAGTAGTAGTAGGCGGAACGGACCTCGTTGTCGCCTCCCGCGTAGAAGAGGTAAGGGCTGTCACCTTTGCTGAATTTCCCGACCGCCCGGAAGGCGAAGAGGGTGTCGTAACCCAGGGCGTAGTAACGGCGCAGGTCGAACATGAGGGAGCTGGTGTTCCTCATGGATGAGGTCAGGGGAATATCCTTCATCAGAGTGATGTTGTAAGTGGCGCCGCTGTAGGGACCGTAATTATGGAAGACCGTCGTTTCTCCGGTGAGGGCGACCGAGAAGGGGAGGGAATCTCCGCTGAAGAAGGGGCTCTTCTCCCCAGGGTACATGTAGTAGTAGAGGTCCTCCTTCTGGTGGAGGAAACCTTGGGAAAACTCTAGCCTTCGGAAACGGTCTATGGGGTAGGAGAGGGTGAGAAACGCGCCGGTCATCTTCCTCGTGGCCAGGGCGTCGTCGTAGGAGTAGTAGTTTTGGTACTCGTCGGGAACCCAGTAGGAGGTGGGGTAGTAGTAGAAGATCGTTTCGTTCAGAAAGGTGATGGAGTAGGGGAGACGGTGGGAGTAGTTGGTGTAGGAGAGGTTGACGTTGCGGTAGCTCCGCAGGGAGTAAGCCAACAGGTTGAACTCGTTGTTGTTGAGTGTGTCGCTGAAGGTCAGGTAGGCTCCCCCGTAGGTCGTTCCGTCCGTGGAGATCCCCAAACCGACGTTGGGAAGCCCCGACACGACGATGTCTTCAAAGTTCTTATAGGGCCGGGCCTTGGAGGGGTCGAAGGTCCAAGGGGTGGAGGTGGAGGTAGAGACGAGAGGGGAGAGTTCGGTAGGAGGAAGGGGCTCGACGGTCTTGAGAGGGGAGAGGGGTTTGCATCGGAAGAGCGAGAACTCGGCCTGGGAGTATCCGAGGAAGTAGAGTTCTCCCCCTTGAAACTGCGGGTAGAAGGCGCCCGTGGCGAGGTCGGTGAGGAGTTGGGTCTTGCCGCTCTCCATGTCAAATTGGGCGAGGTTGTAGACTTGATTATCGTAGAAGGTTATCAGCAGGGTCTTCTCGTCTTTGAAGGAGGGGGTGATAGCGGATTGGGCAGACTGAGGGAGGGGAATCTTTCTCCTTTCCAGGAGGGAGAAGAGGGTGAGCCGGTAGAAGGAACCCTCCTTCTCGCTTATGATAAGACGTTTCCCGTCCGGGGAGAAGGCGGGGCTGAACTCGGGCCGGGAATCCGATGTGAGGCGGGTAAAGAGATCCTTTTCTAAATCGTAGAGAAAGAGGTCCCTGTCGCCGTTCTGAATAGCCGAAAAGACAAGATTCTTGTTGTCGGGGGAGATGTCCAGACCCGTGGGGTCGTTCATCCCCTCCAGCTTCTTTCTCCTGAGGAAGGTTCCGTCAGAGGAGTAGAAGAGAAGGTAGTAATCGTAGTTATAGCGGCCGATAAAGGAGACGAAATCCCCTTTCCTGTCCCAGACGAGGTTCCTTCCCTCCTCGGGGTTGAACTTCAGGTAGAGGCTCTCGTAGCGTGAGGTGTACTCGGTGGAGATATCCTTGTAGACCTTTCCCGTTTTGAGGTCGATCAGGGAGACACTCAGGGAGTAGTTCTTGTAGTTCACGGTGATGATCGCTGCGCTGTCTCCAGAGGGAGAGAGGGAGTACCCGAAGATCTGGCTGTGGGGAGTCTCCGGGGAGACCCGCAGGGCGTAGTCGTCTGGAATGGCCTTGCCGAAGTAGGGCTTGAAGAGGTCCCTCACATACTTCTGGTACTTGTGGTTGAAGATCTGATAGTCCAGGTTGAAGGAGTTTTTCAGAAGGTTTCTGTTCCTGACCAGGGAGAACTGACGCATGTTGTCCCAGAAACGTCTCAGACCGCCACGGCCGTACTCCTTGTAGAGGAAGTCGTAAACGAGGTGGCCGAAGTCGTAGGGGGAGCGGGAGGAACCATCCGTGTAGGCGATGTCACCCTCCTTGGTTAAAAGGGGAATCTTCCCGGTGACGACGGAGTCCCTAACGACCATTGTGGAGATAGGTTCCCACTTCCCGGTCATGAATTCGGCGAACCCCTCCATGGTCCAGAGGGGTGGTTGGCTGAGAAGGTTGAGGCTCGTACGGTTGGGGCCGTAGAGGATGGTGTTCTGAAAGGCGTGGGTTAGCTCATGGGTCAGCAGGTCTTCCAGGGTGTCGTCGGTCAGTTCTGTCGGGACGACGACCCTGTTGAGAAGAGGTTCCGTGAAGCCCATGATCGGCTCCGGTAGAACATCGGAGATCAGGTTGGTCTGTTCGAACTCTTTATGGCTCTGGTAGATGATGATGGGAATCTTCGACTCCGGTACGTGTCCCAAGAATTCGGAGAGTTTGGCGAAGGCGTTCTCCGAGTAGAGGGCCGTCTTGGCGACCATCTCCTTGTTGTAGGTATAGTAGTGAATCTTGTAGTGGTCGGTCTCGTAGACCATCCACCTCTTTCCGCTTTGCACCTTGTTCTTCCCGTAGTAGGGGTAGAACTGGGCGCTTAGGGAGAGGGGAAGAAGAAGGAACAGGGCGGGGAAGATCAGGGAACGTAGAAGTAGTTTTCTCATGCCGGCCTCTTTTAAAATTGGAAGAGGTAACGGTTTGTGGTTACCTCTTTCCTGCTCACCTGAGTGGAGAAACGGTCGAAAACCGCGTTGAAAAGTTGCGTGTAGGCCAACTTCTCAACGATCTCCCCGCGGAACTCCCTCTTCTGTGTGAAGGGGAAGCGGAAGACGATCTCCCCGCTCTTTCCGTCAAGGATGTAGAGCTCTCCCTTCAGGGTCATCTGGACGATCTTCTTTAAGGGAGAGTCCTTCTTCTCCATCTCCAACCTTTCCAGGCTGTTGACGTCAAAGGTCCCTCCAAGAATGGCGATGCCCTCGCCGGAGTACTCCTTCCAGAAGAGTGTGTTTTTCCAGATCTCCGGATCCGAAAGCTCAGCCTTGGGCGCTTCGGTGATAGGCTTCTTGAAGAAGATCGCCAGATCTTCCTTGATCAACTCACGGGAGAGTTTGTCCAGGTCGGTTTGAGGAGCTTGAGAATACTTGAAGTGAAAGCCCGCCACCATGATCCCCGGGTAGGTATCGAGGTCGAAGAGGGGCGGGGTCTGGACGTTGATTCTCGCCGTATCGACTCCCACTCCGCAGGAAGCGAAGAGGAGA
Organism: Acidobacteriota bacterium; assembly: GCA_023621955.1. Taxonomy (GTDB): domain Bacteria; phylum Acidobacteriota; class Aminicenantia; order JAMOAD01; family JAMOAD01; genus JAMOAD01. Next base: position 3,740 of record JAMOAD010000056.1, on the reverse strand, counting down.
GAGCAAAAGAGGGTGATGACGAGGAGCTTAGCGGTCTGGGGGAGGAGGGTCCTTCTTAGGTCCCTTCCCTTTTCCTTCTGGGGGTTCCTCCTGAAACTTCTTGTTGCGGAGGGATTGAAATTCGTCATAGTTCCTCCTGACGTACTGGTCTTCGTTGCTCAACTTAAGAGCCTTAGAGTAAGCCGCTTCGGCTTCCTTCAACCGCCCGAGGGCTTCGTAGGCAACGGCTAGGTTGTTTTGGCTCTGCCAATCCGACGGGGCCAAGGCCGTTACTCTCTGCCAGCGGTAAAGGGCTTCCTGCCAGAGGCCGTTCTGTTGAGCGTAGGTTCCCAGCTTTTGGTTCTCCTTAAGAAGAAAAGAGGAGTCCTTGGTCAGGGAGAGACGATCCCGGGAGGAGGAGCAAGAGAGGGAGAAGAACGCTACAACCGTCGCCAAGAGCAAGGCGGTGTTTCTGATCGTTCTCTTCATGAAAACCCCCATGGGTGGATTAAAGTGTCGAAGCCGTCATTTCTTGATGGAATCCTCAATAATATTCCCTTCTGTGTATCCGAGAAACTTGTTGACAATGTTGAGGTCACTGTCCAAAAGAAAAGTCGTCGGAAAGCCTTCGATGCCGCCGAAACACTTTTCTATCTCCGGTGTGATCAGTACGACCGGGAAGGTGTAGTGGTTCTGGGCCAGGTAAGCCTTCATCGCGGCCTGGTCATCGTCGGCGGAGATGGCGACAACCTCAAGATGGGAGCGGTATTTGTCGTAGATCTTCTGAATGTCGGGCAGCTCATGGCGGCAATGGCTGCACCAGGAGGCCCAAAAAACGACGAGGACCTTCTTGCCCTTGAACTGCTCCAAGGTGATCTTCTTGCCATCGACGGAGGTCAGGGTGTTCTTGCGGCAGACCGAAGAGAGGCTGTCGGAAGCGAAGAGGGTGAAAGAGGCGAGAGCGAAGAGAAGAATGAAGGTTAAAGGCTGAAACGTTTTTTTCATCTGATCCTCCCAGTGTCGGGACCCCCCGTTACCGAAGGGATGTTCCCTTTATCTCGGCGTGAAAACCGACTCGTTCCAAAGTTTCTAAGAGGAGCTCTGTGGAGAAACTCCCCTCGGCTTCGAGACTCTTGTTCGACAGTGTCACAGTCACTCTCTCAAGACCGGGTAACCCTTTGAGGGCGTCTTGAACGGTAGCGACGCAACCTTCACAACGGATCGCGGGAACTGTGAGAAGCACTTTCATCCGTTTGAGTCTCCTTGGGCTCTTTTTTTCATTTAAACACACTCTCCAGAAGGTGTAAAGAGAGAGTCTTCCGTTGAAGGGTGTCGAAAAGGGTTTGCCCTGGAAGAGGAAATCGCTTATGATTCCTCGGGAGGATACAATGAAAGAGAGAAGGAAGAGCCTCCTCTTCTGGGGAGTATCCCTTGTTCTGACGCTCTTGATCGCGTCGTACCAGAGGCTTTCGGGCCCCACAAGACCCCTTCGGGGGCAACTCGACCTTGGCGGAAAGAGGCTCTCCTACGCCCTTCCCCGGTCCTGCGACCGAAGCCGGGAGTGTAAGATCCTCGTGGAGACTCCCTCCCCGGAGGCTCAGGGGAGGCTCCTCTTCCGCCGGTACAAGGCTTCCCAGGGGTGGAGCGAAAGGGAGATGAGCCTTCTCGACGGGAGGCTCGAGGTAACTCTTCCTCCCCAACCTCCGGCGGGAAAGGTAGAATACCGCCTCATGATGCGGATGAGGGAGGCCAGAAGCGAGACGATTCGTGGTTCCCTGATCCTTTTCCCGGAGAAACCGGTGGTCTTACGCTTTAAAGGGCATGTCTCCCCTTGGCTTTTGTTCCCCCATATCCTCTTCATCTTTCTCTCCCTCCTCTTTTCTGTGAGGACCTTCCTTGAAACTTTTGCCGGAGGGAGCGGGAAGTTGGAGCTTTACCTCCTTCTGACGCTGGGAACCCTCCTCCTCGGAGGCCTGATCTTCGGGCCCTTGGTTCAGCTCTCGGCCTTCGGCGCCCTATGGACGGGCTTTCCCTTGGGGACGGATCTTACAGACACAAAGACCCTTCTGGTCTTTCTGGCCTGGGGAGCGGCATGGATGAAGGTCCACCGCGATCCCCAGGGAGGAAAAAAGTGGGTGAAGGCCGTGTTCCTTCTGACGACGCTGGTCTTCCTGATCCCCCACAGCCTTCTGGGCTCGGAGTTTCGTTACCCCTCAGGGACGGGGAGGTAGGAATGGAGTATAGGAACCCGCTCCCTACGGTGGACCTGATCATCCTTGACGAGAAGAGGGGGCTCTTGTTGGTGGAGAGGAAGAATCCCCCCTTTGGATGGGCCTTGCCCGGAGGATTCGTCGAAGAGGGGGAGAGCCTGGAAGAGGCCGCAAGGCGGGAAGGGGAGGAGGAGACATCCTTGAAGATCACCCTCCTCTCTCCCTTCCGGGCCTTCTCGGATCCCCGGCGCGATCCCAGACGCCATACGATCACCTACCTCTTCATCGCCAGGGGGGAGGGGGAGGCCCGAGGAGGGGACGACGCTCTCAGCGCCCGGTGGTTCTCATGGCCTGAGATCGAGGATTTGGTCTTCGCCTTCGACCACCGCCGGATTCTTGAGAGTTTCCTCCGGTTTCAAGAGTTCCTTCGCCAAAGAGAGATCTCCTGGGAGGAGTGGGGGAGGGAGTTGCTGGAATGAAGGAGGGGCAAGCGAGGGACCTGGTCGCCAGGCTTTTGGGGAGAGACCCTTGGGACCGGATCGAGAATCCGCCTCCCTTTCCCCTTCCCAGGAGGCTTCTTCTCCATATCTGTTGCGGTCCCTGTGCCTCCTCGGTGGTCATGAGGCTCAAATACGATTATGGAGTGGATGTGTGCGGCTTTTTTTCGAACCCCAACATCCTTCCCCGGGAGGAGTATACCCTGAGGCGGGATGGAGCCCGCAGGGTGGCGGAGATTCTTGACATTCCCCTCCTGGAGGAACCCTACGAGCCTGAGCTCTGGAGTGAGTGGATCAGAGGTTACGAGGGGGAACCCGAGGGAGGGGAGCGGTGCCGCCGTTGCTACTCGCTCCGGTTGAAGAGGACCGTGCTTCGGGCGCAAAGGGAGGGGTATGACTCCTTTTCGACGACCCTCTCCGTGTCACCCCACGTCTCCCCTTTGTCGATTTCTCAGGCCGGTCGTGAGGCGGTGGGGAGTGAGAATCCCCTCTTCTTCTGGGATGAAAGCTTCCGAAAGAGAGACGGGTATAGGCTTTCGATACTTCTCAGCAAAGAGTGGAAACTGTACCGTCAAAATTATTGCGGTTGCCGCCCTCGCTAAGGAGGCTCATTTGGAGAGAGAGGGTGGAAACGGAGTTCGGTTGACAAATGAAAAATCTTTCCCTACAATAATTGCACATGGCGTACAAACTGGGTGAACTTCTTCTTAAAGAAGGGCTGATTTCCGACTCACAACTGAAAGATGCCCTGAACTTCCAGAAACAGAAGGGGGGACGTCTCGGTTCCATCCTCATCAACCTGAACATGGTCACCGAGGAGGACATTGCCGAAACTCTCTCCAAGCAGCAGAGGATTCCGGCGATCAACCTCTCCCACTTCGAGATCGATCGGTCGGTTCTGGAGATCGTTAACGAGCAGAACTGCCGGCGCACTCTGATCCTGCCTGTCAGCAAGATCGGCGACACCTTGACCTTGGCCATGGTCGAGCCGACCAACCTGATGACCATCTCGGAGATCGAGTTCATGACCGGGTTGAAGGTTCATCCGGTGATC
>JAMOAD010000348.1 GCA_023621955.1 Acidobacteriota bacterium | reverse complement strand
CTCAGAATGGTTCTCTTCAAGGTTCCCCGCGAAAAGGGGGCCATGGTTGTTATTCAGGGAGAGGATATCACCGAAAAGATCGAGATGAAGGCTCGGCTCTTTCACGCCGAGAGGTTGGGAGCCCTCGGGGAGTTTCTAGGCCGCTTCACCCATGAGTTTAAGAACCTGATGTTGGGTTTTTCTGGCCAGTTGGAGCTTCTCAAGAGAGAGGTTCCCAAGGATTCCCCCTCCCAGCATCGTCTCTCTTCCCTGGAAAATGTTCTCACCAGATCTCAAAGATTGGGGGAGAGTATCCTCGATTTTACCAGGAAAGACAGGCTCCAGAAGGCTCCCGTCGAACTCTCCGAGGCCGTCGAGAGTGTCCTCGGCCTCATGGGCAAGACCCTGCTTCAGAACATAGAACTGGAGCGACACTACTATCCAGGAGGGCTCAAGGTTCTTGCCAACAGGGAGAAGATCCTCCTGGCCCTCTTCAACGTTCTTCTGAACGGAAGGGATGCGATCGCCTCTTCCGGCCGCGAGAAGGGGCTCTTCCGCATTACCCTCGACCGGATTCTCTGGCCGGGGACGGAGAAGTTCTGGGTTCGTCTCTCCCTTTGGGACAATGGGTCAGGGATCTCTTCAGAGCATCTGCAGAAGATCTTCGAACCCTACTTCACGACCAAAGGGGATAAGGGCAACGGCCTAGGTTTGGCCACGGTGAAGGAGATCGTCGAGGAGTACGAGGGGCAGATACAAGTCGAGAGCGAGGTTGGCGTGGGGACCTCCTTTATCTTCCTCTTCCCCGAACTGGAGAACGTGAAACCAACCGTTTAACCCTGAGACGGGCCCTGTGCCCTTTCTTCCTTCACCCCCTCTGTGTTACTCTTACTGTTCTGGAGAAGAAGTACTGTTCTCGGATAGAACTTTTAAGAAGGGAGGATAGATGATCAAATCAGCTGAAAAGAAGGGGTTTCCAGCCCTTTTTTGGTTAGCCAACGTCATGGAGCTCTTCGAAAGAGGAGCCTACTACGGAATGAATTCGGTTCTCGCCGTGTATTTAACCGCCAGCGTGAGGGAGGGAGGACTCGGGTTTGCGGAGGAGTCGGTTGGCTTTCTCCAGGCCATCGTGTACGCCCTCACCTATATCGTCCCCATTCTCGGCGGGGCCTTGGCCGAAAAGATGGGGTACCGGAGGATGCTGATCGTGGCCTTCTCCTTCCTGACAGCGGGGTACTTCGCCGCCGGGTACTCCTCCTCTTACGCTCTGGTCTTCCTCTCCCTCCTGGTCATGGCGACAGGGTCGGGACTCTTCAAACCCATCATTTCCGGGACCATTGCCAGATCGACCACCGAGGAGAACTCAGGTTTAGGTTTTGGAATCTACTACTGGATGATCAACCTGGGGGCCTTCTTCGCGCCTCTCATCGTCTCGGTGCTCAAGGGGTTCTCCTGGAAGTATGTTTTCATGGCCTCTTCCCTCTGGTGTTTCCTTATGCTCATTCCATCACTCTTTCTCTACAAGGACCCTGTGCTTCCCGGGAAGGGACGGAGCCTCAAAGAGACGGCGTCCAACGCTCTCATCGTCTTGAGAGATTCCCGCTTCATGTTGATGGTCTTCATCTACTCTTTTTTCTGGATCCTCTACTTTCAGAACTTCGGTACCGTTCTCTGGTTCCTCCGTGACCTTGTGGACAAGGAGCCAGTTAACCGTCTCGTCAACGGCTTTCTTCAAAGCCTGGGGCTCGGATGGAAATTCAACTTTGGCGCCGAACATGTGACAGTGATCAACGCCGCCACCATCATTCTCCTGCAGGTTCTTGTCAGCAGAATCGTCAAGAACATGAGACCCCTTCCGGTCATGTCTTCCGGGATCATCTTCGGCGCGCTGGGTTTTTCGCTTCTGGCCATAGCGAAAACGCCATGGATCTTCATCGCCGGAATCGTTGTCTTCTCCGTGGGAGAGATGACGGCTCACCCAAAATACTACTCCTACATCGGAAGGGTGGCTCCGGACGACAAGAAGGCGATCTACATGGGCTACGCCTTTCTCTACGGCGTTATCGGATCTCTCTTCGGAAGCTCCCTTGGGGCGATCCTCTATGTCAAGATGGTGAAAAACGGAGGCAAACCGGCCCTCTTCTTCGGTCTCTTCGCTTTTCTGGGTTTTATCTGTTGCCTCCTTCTCACCCTCTTCGATCGATTCTTTTCTCAGGATTCTTCTGAGACAAGGAAACGTGCAAAGAGCATCATGTCCGTTCTCTACTCCCTCCTTACTCTCGCCGGAGGAGCTCTCATGGTGGACAACCTGTTCCTCTCTCCGGTACCGAACTATAAAGTGCTCTTTCAAGCCATCATCCTCCTTCTGGTTGGTGCCGGGGGACTCTACTTAACATTTTCTCGGAAAAATGTTCAAACTTGACACCATGGATGATCGTATAAAAAGTTTACGGGAAGATTCCCGGATTCGATTCGACAGGAGGATGGTATAAGAATGAAAAGAATCGCTCCGCTTGTTGTAACACTTGCGGCAATGTTTTCTTTCTTGTTAGCCACGCCCAAACAAGCCAGTCAAAAAAACTATCGTCCAGCCGTTCAAGAGTATGTTTTGGAAAACGGCATGAAGGTTCTGATGCTTGTGAAGCCTGGTGTGCCCAGAGTCGTCTGCCACATCTACTACAAAGTCGGCTCCATTAACGAGAGGCCGGGGATCACCGGACTGGCCCATTTACATGAGCATATGATGTTCAAAGGAACCCGGATGATGGGAGTTTCCGATTTTGAGAAGGACGATGCTCTGAACCAGAGAATCGATTCCCTCATGGAACAGGTTTACAAAGAGAGATTCTGGAAACAGAAGGGAGACGCCGCCAAGGCCGACGCTTTGGAGAAAGAGGCCGAAGCCTTGATGAAGGAAGAGAAACAGTACATTATCAAGGACCATCTTTGGGAAACCCTCATGCGAAACGGTGGGACCGGTCTAAACGCCTCTACAGGGAACGAGAGCACAGGCTACTACGTGACTCTTCCCTCCAACAAGGTCGAACTGCAGATGCTCCTTGAGGCGGATCGGATGCAAAACGCCTACTACAGGGAGTTTTACTCGGAGAAGAACGTCGTGATGGAAGAGCGCCGGTTGAGTGAAAACTCCCCAGGTTCTCTCTTCGACGAACAAGTAAACTCGGTTTTCTACGCCGCATCTCCCTACAGTTGGGATGTGATCGGCTGGATGGACGACCTGAGGAAGGTCACAAGGAAAGATCTGGCGGAGTTTCACAACCGTTACTATGTCCCCAACAACGCAGTCGCCGTTTACGTTGGAGATTTTGATCCCCAGAAGCTCCTGACCCTCGTGAAGAAGTATTTCGGCCCCATCCCGAAGGGACCGGAAAATGAACCGATCAGGACTTACGAGCCGGCGCAGATGTGCGAGAAAAGGGTCTACGGAAAGGGTCCTGCGGCGACGCGGGTGGATATGTACTTCCATGGCCCTGCGGACGGTCAGCAAGACTCCGACGCCCTCTCCCTTCTTGGGGGAATCCTCTCCGGAGAAACGGGAAGGCTCTTTAAGTCCCTGGTAAAGGAGCAGGATCTGACGGCGAGAGTCTCCGCCCGATACGACGCGATGTGGTATGCCGGTCAGTTTTCCGTCGGTGCCTTCCCTAAGGTTCAGAAGGGTGTGACGCCGGAGAAGATGGAAGCCGCCCTCTGGGAACAGATCGAAAAGGTCAAGAGAGAAGGAGTCACGGAGGTGGAACTTCAGAAGGTGAAGAACAACACCGAGGCTCGGTTGACAAGAATGTTGCAGCAGCCCATGTTCTTGGCGATGATGCTCGGGCGTGAGGAGCTCAACCGTGGTTGGGCCTCTATGTTCGATGACATCGAGAGTATGAAGAAGGTTACCGTCGAGGATGTTCGCAAGGCCGCCGAGAAATATTTGGTTCGGGACAATGTCACCGTTGCCGTCTACACCCGGGAAGCCGGTAAGTGAAGGGGAGGAGAGGATGAAGAAAACAACTCTTTTGCTGGTTATCGTCCTGTTGGCCGGAATCGTGACCCTGGGGGCTCAAACCCGCCCAGAAGATCTCCGGTTCTCCCCTCTGTCTTTCACCCCTCCCGACCCTCTGACCTTTAAAACAACCTTCGCCCACGGTTTGAGGGGATACCTTCAGGAGGACCACTCCCTGCCTCTGGTAGAAATCACAGCCGTCGTTCCCTACGGGAGCCTCTACGATTCCCGTGAAAAGACCGGTTTGGCAAAGCTCCTCCAGACAAGCCTCGTGAAGGGAGGAACGACAAAGATGGACGGAGCGGCCTTGGAAGAGAGGCTCGATTTTCTCGGTGCCTCTTTGAACTTCCGAGTGAACGAGCAGTACTCCACGTTGACCCTTTCGTTGCTGAGCAAAGATTTGCAAGAAGGGCTTGGTATCTTCTTCGACCTTCTTCGCAACCCGGCTTTTCGGAACGGGAGCTTGGACATCGCCAAGAGCCGTCTCATAGAGGAGCTCAAACAGGCCAACGATTCGCCTAAACCGGTCTTGGAGAGGGAGTATTCCAAGGTTCTCTACGGCGATCATCCCTTGGCTTGGCAACCCAACAAGAAGACGGTCGAGTCTGTTACCGTCGAGGATCTCAAGGCGGTGGTCGCCAAATACTTTGTACCTGGCAACATCGTCATCGCCGGCTCCGGCGATTTCCGCCGTCCGGAGCTGGTCGGATGGATCAACCGCTTCACCTCGGGATGGAAGGGGGCGAAGAGTGCGCGCCTCGACTTCACCACATCCTTTGCCGCCGCGGAACCGGGAGTCTACTTCGTCCAGAAAAAGATCAACCAAGGCTATGTGAACCTGGGCCATCTGGGAATTACGGAGAGTAACCCCGACTTCTTCGCCGTTCAGGTGATGAACTTCATCCTGGGTGGCGGCAGCTTTACATCGCGGATTACCACGAAGGTTCGCTCCGACGAGGGGCTCGCCTACAATACAGGAAGTCGCTTCTCATCCGGATGGGGTTTTCCTGGGCTCTTTGCAGGCTATGTACAGACCAAATCCTCTACTGTCGGCTATGCCATCTCCTTGATTAAAAAGGAGTTTGAAAGGATTCGCAACGAAGAGGTATCCAACGGTGAGATGGATACAGCAATCAACTACTTTCTGGAGAGCTTTTCCGAACAGTTTACGACTCCCTCTCGGACGATGCTCCTCTTCGCTACCTACGAAATCTTAGGTAAACCGATGGATGAGATCAAAAACTACGCAGCGACCATCAAGAAAATCGATAAGGCCAAGGTTCAAGAGGTGGCCAAGAAGTATATCAACCCTGATAAGCTTGTCGTGTTCATTGTCGGTGATTGGGATGGTTGTAACAAAGGATCGGAGAAGTACTCTCAGCCTTTAGAAAGTTTCGGCAGAGTACATCGTGTGGAACTTTCCGATCCTATGAACCCCTGAAGCCAAGACAACAACCTCCGGCGGTCGTCCCCGCGGCCGCCGGAGGCAAAACTACTGGGGACACTCCCTAAATTCTCTTTTCCTCTCTCCCTTGCCTCAGAATCGAATCACAACTACCATAGAGGTGACAAAGATCTTTCCGCGACCTGGGGGGGGCGGAGAGAGATGAGGAGGAAGCGTCCAGGGGGAGCTCCTCCTCTTCGGCGACCCGTCTCTTCCCGCTGTGGAAAAGGGGGAGGTGCGCCATGGCCAGAGTGGCTCGAGTCAAGGCTCAAGGGAAGGAGGGCTTTTACTTCATCACCTGCCGTGCCGCCGGCCTGGAGGGTGAGTGCCCCTTTGACGTCAAGCCCTTCCGCCGCAAGCTTCTGGGGATGATCCAACGTTACTCTTCCGCCTACTTCTGC